>JACQTR010000027.1 GCA_016210705.1 Chloroflexota bacterium
TATGCTTTTGGGGCCCTTCTTAATGGGCATCGGTGCGGCAGGGGAAATAAGCCTAGAGACCCTTCTTTTCTTTCTGGTCACTCTTCTCTTTTTTGGGGCACGCTATCCCTTAACCCTTCTCTTTCGATCCTATCTGGGTGGCCCTGTAAGGGGTCTGGGGCGCTTTGAAATATGGCGATGGTTGGTGGGTTATTCTGGCCTGGGGCTGCTATTTACGGTGCCTCTTCTCTATCCTTACGGTAACTGGTGGCTAATTCTTTTAGGTGCCCTTTGGTTGCTCCTAGTCGTCTTTCAGTTTCTTTTGGAGCGGCTACGATGGCATCGCACTGTGGTCGGCGAGCTCTTGGTGGTTGCCGGTCTCGCCTTGGCTGGGCCGAGTGCTTATTATATCTCTGGGGGCCCGTGGGGTAATAATATCTTCGTTCTTTGGATTCTGGCCCTGCTTTACTGGGGGAGCAGCGTATTTTACGTCAAAATGCGGGTGAGCCAGCGCTCTCAGCATCGACGAAAGTTAGGACTTGAGGACAGATGGGCTATGGGAAAATATATGGCGCTCTTCCTCTTCATCTTGCTCCTCATGGTGGCTAGTTTGACCATCTTGGGGCTAGCCCCTTGGCTTGTGCCCTTGGCCTTTGCTCCCCTCGTCTACAAAGTATTTACGGGCATTTTAACCGCCCCACCTGAGCGTAGCATAAGACGCCTTGGGTTTAAGGAGTTAGCTCATTCGGTGGCCTTCGTGGTCATTGTTATTTTGGCCTATCGAATTTAGGATTTCTCCAAACTAACCTTAGCTTCCTCGTGACAATTGACAAAAGGCGGTTAATTCAGTAGAATAGCCTTCAAAAATAAAGATACTTAGGTCGGGACGTTTATGAAAAAAGAGTTAATGGAAATTCTGGCGTGTCCGGTATGCAAAGGACCGTTGGAACTCACTGTGGAGGAAGAAGATGAAAGGGAGATAGTAAAAGGCTCCCTTTATTGTGGTCATTGCTCGGAACGCTACCCCATTGAGGATACCATACCTAATCTTTTGCCCCCTGGCCTACGCACTTGATGGCGTCAAAGGCTGTAAAAGCCATTCTTAAACTGAGAAGGCTAGAAATAAAACTGAGGAGGTTTTACTAGTTATGGATAGATCTAAGGTGGGGGGTATTATAATTTGCGTGGTGAGCCTGGTGGCGGCCGGCCTTTTTATTTGGGGCGTAGCGGTACGTAATTACTGGGCCATAGCTATCCCCGTATTAATTGGTTTTCTAGGTATTCTCGCGCTGACCTTCTGGATCGGCTGGACCATAGCGGTAACCGAGGCTGAAGTCCCAGCTTCCCAAATTCCCGAAGAAACCGCCTCTCAGGAAAGCACCAGCCCCTCCAGCTAAGGTTTGGGCTAGTTTTTTATTCCGCTGTGTAGCTTACCCAAGCCTCTGGGGATTCCCAAACCTCTACTTTACTGATAACGACCGGGAGCGCAGAGAGACGAGCGTGAAGTTGCCCATAGATGGTGGTGGCGATATTCTCGGAAGAAGGGTTTATGTTATCAAAGGGTGGTAAGTCATTCAGGCAGGCGTGATCAAAAGGCTCGAGAATGGCTTGGAGGTGACTTTTTAGTTCTGTAAAATCGTAGGCTAATCCGATATTGTTCAGACCATGAGCCTGCACCTTTACCACTACCTCAAAGCGATGGCCATGCACCTTCTCGCACTTGCCTTGATAATCCCGAAGATAATGGGCGGCATCGAAGTGTTGGCGTACTGATACCTCGTACATGAGTCTCCTTCAGCCTTGGTTAAGTTCCTTGGTCATCAACAACTGGGTATCGTCAAAGCGAAAGCCTCCAGCCTCATAAAAATCCTGGGCCTCTAGATTGTTCTTGCCCACCAAAAGATTAATACGTCTAGCCCCCTTTTCCATCAGCCGGTGCTCCAACTCCCTCATCAGGCCAGAGCCAATACCCGTTCTCCGACAACGGGGCTCCACGGCGTGGTTATAAATAGATCCTACCCTTCCATCCCAGCTCCCTATGGCCACCCCTAAGATGGCTCGATTTTCTTCTACTACAAGGAAGAGGTCGGGATCTCGCTTTAGCTTTTTCTCGATCTCCGTTCGGCTATCGCTGGGCCCTAGGGACAGTTTGCAAGCCTCCCATAGCTCCCAGACCTGTTCGTAGTCTTCCATAGTGAACGATCGTATCTTCATGGTCATTTACCTCCTATTGCCTGAGCCGCTTTTAAAGAGGGCAAATGCCACCAATCCGGTCCTTGGTACCATCTGACCCCACTCTTTCCTTCTACCTCCTCCGCCAACTGGCCAATGGTTTTGTTTAAGGTAGGATGAATCAGGTCAGGGGCTATCTCTGACAAGGGGACAAGAACGAAGGCCCGCTCCGCCATAGCGGGATGGGGTATAGTAAGCCTAGGGGTGGTGATAACCTGGTCATTGTAAAGCAGGATGTCTATATCGATGGGGCGAGGGGCGTTAGAAAAAGAAGCCTTTCGCCCCAGAGTGGCTTCCACCCGTTTGGCTATATGGAGGAGTGCTAGGGGGGTAAGGCGAGTGCGTCCTCTACACACGGCATTGAGGAAATGGGGTTGCTCTTTATAGCCCCAAGGCTCAGTCTCATATAAGGAGGAGCACCTATCCACCACCACATCCTTCAAGAACTGTATGGCCTTAGCCAGGTTTTCTTGCCTATATCCCAAGTTTGAGCCTAGTCCCAGATAGACCGTTGCCTCTTCTTTATTTGGATCTTTAGGCATCGGGCAGCCACCCCCGAACAATGGCATCGCTCATGCGGCAAACCCGAACCATGGCTCTAACATCGTGTACTCGCACCATATCGACGCCCTTAGCGATGGCAATGGCCATAGAGGCAGCCGTCCCCTCCAAGCGTTGATCTGGGGGTAAGTCCAGCACTCGGCCAATGACGGACTTTCGGGAAGTACCCAGCAAGATGGGCCTACCCAAGATCTTGAACTCTTCTAGGCGATGCATGATTTCTAAATTGTGCTCTATCCTTTTGCCGAAGCCGATGCCAGGGTCAAGGATGATGTTTTCCTCTTTTATCCCCGCCTCTATGGCTTTTTTCATGCTTTCCCGCAGGCTAGCCAGGACGCTGGGTATTAGATCATTGTAGGCGGTGCCTATTTGGTTGTGCATAATAATAAGAGGGACGCCGGCGGCTGCCGCTACTTTTGCTATTTCGGGATCATGTTTCAGGCCCCATACATCGTTGATCATGTTGGCCCCAGCAGCCAGTGCCTGATGGGCAACCTCAGCTTTGTAGGTGTCTATGCTTATGGGGACATCGATCTCTCTGGCTAAGAGCTTTATCACGGGCAATACCCGTTGCAACTCTTCTGCCATCGGCACTGGGCTTGATCCGGGGCGCGTAGATTCCCCGCCGACATCGATGACATCGGCTCCCTCGTCCACAAAACGGCGGGCTTGTTCCAAAGCCGCCTCTGCATCATAACCCAGGCCATCCCCAGAGAAGGAATCGAGGGTAACGTTGATGATACCCATGACATAGGTTCGTTCCCCCCATCGGAATATCCTATGTCCACAGCGGGTTGATCCTAAATCGGGAGAAAGGCCAGTAGCCACGAACTATATCTCCTACTTCCCCATTGTAACATAGCTCCAAAAGGGCTTAAAGGAGTGGTGCTCAGACCAAGTTGCGCCTGGAGTAACAAGTATGATAGCATAAATTTGATTATTTGACTCATGGTCGGTGAGTAGTTCCTCATCAACGATGTTGTTTTCATAAAGGAGGAGTCCTATGGCTGGTGCCAGGGAGTTGCTAGAGGATCTGAAAAGGCGCCAGGAAAGGGTGAAGGTCCTAGGTGGTGACCGGCAAGTTCAGAGGCAGCACGACTCGGGCAAGCTGACAGCTCGGGAAAGACTTGACCTCCTCTTCGACCCGGGCAGCTTTCAAGAACTAGACATGTTGGTTCAGCACCGCTGCACCGATTTCGATATGCCTCAAACTTATGTACCGGGAGATGGGGTGGTCACCGGCTATGGCCTGGTGAATGGCCGTCCTGTATGCGCCTTCTCCCAGGATTTTACCTCTGTGGGGGGCACTCTGGGCGAGATGCACGCCAAGAAGATATGTAAGGTCATGGATCTGGCCCTCCGCACCGGAGTGCCTATGGTAGGCTTAAACGATTCAGGAGGGGCTCGAATTCAAGAGGGTGTGGACGCTCTCTCAGGATACGGGGGCATCTTCTACCGCAATTCATGTGCCTCTGGGGTCATCCCCCAGATTTCGGCAATCATGGGGCCCACGGCCGGTGGGGCGGTGTACTCACCAGCCATGACTGACTGGATTTTTATGGTCAAAAACACCAGCTATATGTTCATCACTGGGCCCGATGTTATTAAGGCGGCCACAGGGGAGGATGTTACCTTCGAGGACCTAGGGGGTGCCATGACCCATAATGCCAAGAGTGGTGTGGCTCACTTTGCCTGTGATAGCGATGCCCAAGCCATTGAAACTATCCGCGACCTCCTTAGCTATTTACCATCAAATAATGTGGAAGATCCCCCGGTAGTGGAGTCGGGCGATGACCCCAACCGGATTGATCCCAGCCTCGATGAACTTATTCCTGATGATCCCCTCAAAAGCTATGATATGAGGCTTCTTATTCACTCCATTGTGGATAGGGGGCCGATTCTGGAGCCTCACTTACATTATTCCCCTAACATCATCGTCTGTTTTGCGCGTATCAATGGTAGGCCGGTGGGTATTATCGCCAACCAACCCCAGGTTATGGCAGGTTGCCTTGACGTCAATGCCTCGGATAAGGCCACCCGCTTCATCCGTTTCTGCGATGCCTTTAATATCCCCCTAATTACCATCGCCGATGTCCCTGGTTATCTACCGGGAACCGAGCAGGAGTGGGCGGGTATCATCCGCCATGGGGCCAAACTGCTGTGGTGTTATGCCGAGGCCACGGTGCCCAA
>JACQTR010000029.1 GCA_016210705.1 Chloroflexota bacterium
ACCCATAGCGGCTAACCCGACCGTAGGTGGGCTTGAGGCCCACGATGTTGCAAAAACCAGCCGGTTGGCGAATGCTGCCTCCAGTATCCGAGCCTAGAGCGTAAATGGTTTCGCTGGCCGTCACTGCCGCCGCCGAGCCCCCACTGCTGCCTCCGGGCACCCGGCTAGTATCCCAAGGGTTTCGGGTGGTGAAAAAGGCAGAGTTCTCAGTAGAGGAGCCCATGGCGAATTCGTCCATGTTGCCCTTGCCCACCATCACCGCCCCCACCCCATAAAGCCTATCCATCACTGCCGCGTCATAGGGAGGAACAAAATTTTCCAGCATCTTGGAGGAGCAGGTGGTACGAATACCCTTGGTACAAATAACGTCCTTGATCAGCACTGGCACGCCGCTGAGAGGGGCGATCTCCCCCCGCCGGATACGCTGGTCTGCTTCCTCCGCCTGGCGCAAAGCCAAATCTTCGGTGATGGTGACGAAGGCCTTCACTCTCTCTTCCACCTGGGCAATGCGCTCCAGCACCGACCGGGTCAACTCTACTGAGGAGAGCTCACCTTTCTTTAAAAGTTCATGGGCCTCATGTATAGTTAGCTCGTAGGGCTTCACCTCAGCATCTCCCCAGTTCACTCCAGCACCGCATGCACCTTAAAGAAGCCTTCATCTTTTTCAGGGGCGTTGGCCAATATTTGGTCTGCCGAAAGAGAGGGCGATGGCTCATCGGGGCGCGTAACGTTTTCCAAGGCTACCGAATGCGCCATGGGAGGAACGCCCTCGGTATCCACCTGGCGCAGCACCTCGAAATGCTCTATGATGTGGGACAATTGCTCTCGGAATTTTTCGACATCGGCCTCGCTCAGCCCTACCCGAGCCAAAACAGCAATATGCTCCACCTCTTCACGGCTCAGCGCCATATCGCACCCTTTCGATTGAATGGCGTTATTATAACATCACCAAATTTTCTCGGAAAGGGGAACACCGGCTTTCTTGAAACCCCCACGGCTTTGGTCTAGAATGAAATCCCATTGCCGCCGAGAGGGATAAGATGGCTGAGGAACCAACCCTGGTAGTTTTTGTGGGTGGGCTGAAGGGAAGTCCAGCGGTGAAGATGGTGGCTGGTGCCCATCGCGCCGTAGCTAGAGATATCCTGGAGGGCGCCCGAGAGACAGGCGTATTTCCTCGAGCCATTTTGGTCACCGATTCTCCAAAGCTCTTTACGTGGGACGACGGTTGGCTAACCGTGGAAGATACAGGGGGTGGGCCCTTCCATTTTGGCCAAAAGCTAAAGGAGGTCATCCACAAATATGGAATTCAGAGCCTTTTGTATCTGGGCGGAGGCAGCGTTCCTCTTCTGCCTTCTGCTCAGTTGGCCGCTTTAGGCCAGCAATTAGCTTCCACCACCAACGCCGTAATTACCAATAACCTTTTCTCCGCCGACCTCCTGGCCTTCACCCCAGCTCAAATCATAGACCATGTCCCCCTACCCGACCGAGACAACCCTTTGGCCCGCAGCTTCAAGGACGCCGGCCTAACCCCTATTGCTTTACCCTACGAAGCGACCACACAATTCGATGTGGACACCCCCATCGACCTCATGATCCTTAAGCTTCATCCCGCCATAAGAGGCCACACCAAAACCTACCTGGAGCATCTGGACCTTGATCTTAGCCGCCTTCGCTACGCTATAACCTTTTTCACCCAGCCCACGGCACAGATCCTGGTGGCCGGTAGGGTGGGTAGCCGTACATGGGCGCATCTAGAGACGGAAACCGCTTGTCGGGTGCGGGTACTCTCAGAAGAACGGGGCATGGACGCTGAAGGTCGCTCCCAGCAGGGCCAAGTGCGTTCCATCCTTGGTTTCTACCTCAAGGAGGTGGGGATGGCTCGCTTCTTTGCCACCTTGGGGGAGCTGGGGGACGCCGCCTTCATCGATAGCCGGGTGATTCTCCACCATCTCCAGCTTAACCCATCGCTGTCCGACCGTTTTTATTCCGACCTGGGCCAACCAGAAAAAATAAAGAACCCCATTTTACGCGACTTTACCCAAGAGGCTTTGAACGCCCCCATTCCGGTGATACTGGGGGGACATTCCCTGGTAGCCGGAGGCCTAATGGCCCTTATCGAAACCGCCTGGCTAAAGGAAGATGAGCGCAAAGCTAATTCCGAAAAAAGTGACTGATTTTTTATTACTCAAAAGGGGCTCCTCCAAATAAACTGAATCCAGAGGAGCCCCTTAAAGCTATTTCGATGAATTTATGAGCTTACTCTAATGCGAGGCAACTCCATGCGCTTCCACTCCTGGAATGGTATTACGCGAGTCAATCATTGCATATGCATACTGTTACTACTTATTTTCTTTGTTAAGCACGCAAGCTCATTGTTGACATGATGCAAGGAATTAGGGTAAACTATGGAAAATTGATGCGTATCAGGGGCGAACTAAGCCAGAGCGCCCACATTGGCAAATATTAGCGGTATGAGTTTGGCGAAAGGAGGGCAAGCGCTGCTGGCTAGAGGGGCCACGGTGGATCTTTCGTGGCTCCTTATTTTAGTTCGCCTACCTTAAAGGAGGTTCATGGGCGTCCTAACCAAAGAAGACCCCGAGCTGGCCTCAGCTATCCATCAAGATGAGGAGCGGCAACGGCGCAAGATTCAGCTCATTGCCTCGGAAAATTACGTGAGCCAATCGGTGAGGGAGGCGATGGCCTCGGTACTTACTAATAAATACGCTGAGGGCTACCCCCATCACCGTTACTACGAGGGCTGCGAAAATGTGGATACCGCCGAGGAATTGGCCATACAACGGGCCAAAACCCTCTATGGTGCTGAACATGCCAACGTTCAACCCCACAGCGGTTCCCAAGCCAACATGGCTGCTTACTTCGCCCTGGTCGGGTTTGGCGATAGCGTTATGGGGATGAGCCTAGCCCACGGCGGCCACCTTACTCACGGCAGCGCCGTGAACTTCTCTGGCCGCCTCTATCGCCTAATACCTTACGGGGTTAACCGGGAAACAGGGCTCTTAGACTACGATGAACTGGAGAGATTGGCCCGAGAACATAAGCCTAAGCTTATCATCGCTGGGGCCACCGCCTACCCCAGGATTATAAATTTCGCCCGTTTCCGCCAGATCGCCGACTCAGTGGGGGCCTATTTGCTAACCGACATGGCTCATATCGCCGGTCTAGTGGCAGCGGGGATTCACCCCAGCCCCGTTCCCTACGCCGAGGTAGTGACCTCCAGCACCCATAAAACCTTGCGTGGGCCACGGGGCGGGTTCATCTTATGCCAAGGTAAATACGCCAGCCGAGTGGACAAGGCCATCTTCCCAGGTATTCAAGGTGGCCCTCTAATGCACATCATCGCCGCTAAGGC
>JACQTR010000022.1 GCA_016210705.1 Chloroflexota bacterium
ACCTGCCGCTGCTCATAAACCCGTTAATGCAATAGTAAGTAATCCGGTACAGACCGTCCTCTTCATAGGCATAGGCGTCTAGGCCAGGCCCTGAGACGGTTGATGCATTAGTCTGACCAGCATCGGAGGCTGCCCCATTTTGCGAACTGGGGATGATTAAACGCTGTCCAACCCACAAAACGTTGGGATTCGTCATGCCGTTCGCCTCTAAAATGGCAGAAATGTTCGACTGGTAGCGGAGAGAAATGCGGTAGAGGTTCTCACCTGGACGCACCACGTGAACAATGCGTTCCTGGTTTTCTAGAGTTGAAGCGGGAGGTGGTGCCAAGCTAACAGAATGTTCAGCTATTAATATAAAGTCGTCTCTAGGTATAAGTAAAACTTGCCCGGCCCTTATTTGACTGGGATCAGTAAGGTCATTGGCCCGCATTATGCTCGATATAGCCACTCCATAGCGAAGGGAGATGCGGTAGAGATTCTCACCACTGACAACAACATGTCTGATGCCATCTTCGCCTTCAGCTCTTGTTAATTGTATTGTAGAGAGTAGAAGCGAGATTATCACACCAGAAAAGAGGACTACGAGAAAAACTGGCCTCAGCCAGACTGCGTGCCTATACAGCATCACAACTTGATGCCATTAGAAACTTTTGCCAAGTGTCCCCAAGGTGCGGATTCGCAGCCAACCTTAAGCTTTTCTCGGTCAATGTTGAATTGTATTGAATTCGCCAGATAATATTAATCCTCTTTCGATTAGCGATTGATCGCAGCAGCACTATACTACACTAGGCTTTCTACTTTTTAAGTAAAATGTTGGTACGAATCGGGTAAGAAATTGGTATGAAGCATTTTTCAGGAAATGCTAGCGATGAAGACGGCAATGGAGAAAAAAGTGGCATTACATTTTGTTGGATCAATGACAGCCTTTTCTAAGCGCCGTGCCCACTGCTAGCAGATAATGAAAGTCGTGTTTGTTAAGGATATGGCTTGGCAGTGACCACGAGACGGTGGCTGTATACATAATCGGGGACACAGGTTATCAGAGTGAGGGTGGGCTCAGGAGTAGGGGACATTACGCTGACTTCGCTGGGTAAAACAACTTTGATGTTTGTGACTTGATAACGGAATTGCTCCACTGTAGTATACAATATTACCTCATCCCCCAGTTTTATTTCGGGCAGTCTCTTGAAGACGCTGCCCTCTCCTTTCACGGGGCTGCTAATATGTCCTGACATAACGATGTTACCGATCTCGCCGGGATTAGCCGTGCCTAGATGGTGCCCTACGGCGTGGTCAGCAGTCTCCCAAACTAACTGGCCGTTTTCGTATTTGGTGCCCAGCTCTACTACCTTGGCATCGACCCCGATGCTAGATATCACTATTCTTATGGCTGGGAGGGCTTTTTGTCCAGGGGGTGATTTGGCTGGCTCCGTTGGTAAGAAAACCTGTGGCTCCTCTACCAGTGGAGAGCCGGCATTTTGGGATGGCTTCAGTTCATTCATCCAGCCTTCAAATCGCGACTGGGCCACTTTTGAGTAGGCATAGTAGATGGCTACTAGCCCTATTAGGAGGATACCAGCGACCATGAAGAGGCTACTTAGGCTTTTTACCACAAGCTGCTGACGTTCATGTTGGGGCTGATTTTGCTTGGCAAGGCGTCGCCAGGCATTCATCGTCTCTGCATCATCTTGTGGTAGATGGGAACCTGCGGAAGAGAAAGGACCAGGTTTCAAAAGTGCTCTCCGGATAGCCAGAGGTAAATTTGGCTCATGCCAACAAAAACGGATGTCTCACTAGGGCAACCCGCAAATGGCACATAGTGTCTTAAGCCAACTTCTTGCGGGTTTGATATACAGCGGAGACGGGTTTAGATTTTGCTGAATAGGTTTTCCATAACGCGGATGGCGGCTGGCCCCAAAATGACCACCCACACCGATGGCATGATAAACATTATCAAAGGGAAGAGCATCTTAACGGGGGCCGCAGCCGCTTTTTCCTGGGCACGCTGACGTCGTCTTATCCGCATGGCATCGGATTGCACCCGTAGGACATTGGCCACGCTGACTCCTGTTTGGTCAGCCTGAACTATAGCGGCGATAAAAGAAATGAGGTCGGGTACCCCGGTTCGCTTGCCAAGGTCTCGTAGTGCCTCGCGACGGGATTTGCCCAGACTTATGTCTTGGAGGGCTTCTTTAAACCCGTCAGCCAGAGGTCCCTTACTTTTTTCGGTCACCCGGCCTAAGGCTCCCTCTAAGGCCAAGCCCGATTCCACACAGATGGTGATGAGGTCTAAGGCATCAGGTAGGCTTTTTTGGATCTGTGTTTGGCGGGCGCCTACCCTGGATTTAAGCCAATAGTCAGGGAGCACGGCACCTATCACCACTATGGCTACCAACGCAAGGAGTTGCTTAGCGCCCAAGCCTGCTCCGTTGGAGGCGATAACTAGGAGATAAAGAACGGGCAAACCAAGGAGAAACATGGCCCTAAAGGCCAAAAAGCCACCCACCCCCAGTCCATAGGGATTTCCAGCCATAATAAGGTCCTTTTTGGCTCTTTCCGCCATGCCCTGGGGGGTAAGGCGCCACACCACCCTTTCTAAAACTCCGAAAAGGGGGCGTATTGCCCTATCGAAAAAGGGACGGGAAAGCTCCGGCGTCTCGTCCCAAGCTTGGCCGAAGGTGTATGCCTGTAGGCGAGTCCCCACGGTAGCTCCCTCCCGTGGTGTCAGCATAGCAATGGCCGTCAGAGCCACGGCCAGGAATATAGTGATCGATACTAAAGGAACAAGCATAGCTGCCTCCTTTTCGGGCTTGCTCTTATACCTCTATGGTGGCCAGCTTTCTGAGGAAGATGAAGCCGATCAATTGCATGACTACGGCAAACCCGATCATCACCTTCCCTACATCTCGGGACCACAAAAGACTCATGTATTCTGGACTAACGAAATAAAACAACACCGTGATGCCCACTGGTAAAAGTCCTAAAATCCACCCAGACAGCCGAACCTCGGTGGTGAGGGCGTGGGCCTCGCCCACGATGCGGATGCGCTCGCGGATGGTGTGGGCGATCCGGTCCAGAATCTCGGCCAGATTGCCGCCTGTCCGTCGCTGAATTAGAAAGGAGGTGACAATGAGGTCTAGGTCATCGCTCTCCATCCGTTCGTTTAAGTTTGATAAAGCGGTTTCTACTGTGGAGCCAATGGCCACCTCTTGCAAAACCTTGCCGAGCTCGCTGGCTATAGGCGGTGCCAGCTCCCTAGAGGCCAGTTCCATGGCCTGTAGGAAACCATTGCCTGATTTTAAGGCATTGGCCATAAGGTCCAGGGCGTCAATAAGCTGATTGTTAAACTGTCTGTAGCGCTGGCTGCGGCGGTACTTAACAAAGATCCAAGGGATGTAGAAGCCTAAGGCGGCAAAAGGAAAGCCAATAATAACGTTGCCGCTCATCACCACGGTTAGGGCGAAGAGAAAGGCCGCGCTTAATACACGGATCAGCAGGTATTCACCTACTCTAAGATGTACATCGGCTCGCGCCAACTGGACAGCCTGCTCCTCGGCGAAGTTGAGCCTTTTGAGGAGAGTATCCAAGCTGGGTATGGAGCTAAGCCGTTTCTCTCGGAGGATGCTGTTTCCAGTCTGCCCTTGCTGCCTTGACGTGACGAGCCTTTCTCCGGTCGATTCCTTTACATAACTATCTAAACGCTCTTGAACCATTTGGCGTTTCCCGATGGTGGCTCCATAAATACCCAACACCAGCAGAAAAACGAAGGCGAAAACGGAGAGTGGCAAAAGGAAAGCCAACACTTCCATGGCTACCACCCCCTTTTGGGCATGAAGATGTCCGGCCGCAGCTTTACGCCACCCTTCTCAAACCTCTCGGTGAATCGGGGCCGGATGCCAGTGGCTTGAAGTGTGCCTAAAACTTTTCCCTGCTCATCTACGCCTTCTTGGTCAAAAACGAAAATATCTTGGGTGGTAACCGTCTGTCCTTCCATACCCACCACCTCTGTCACTTCGGTTACCTTGCGGGTGCCATCACTGAACCGATTCAGATGTACGATCAGGTGGATGGCCGAGGCAATTTGTTCCCTTATGGCTCTAACGGGAAGGTCCAGGTTGGCCATTAGTACCATGTTTTCAATACGGGAAATGGCGTCTCTAGGGGTGTTGGAATGGACGGTAGAAAGGGAGCCATCGTGGCCAGTGTTCATAGCCTGGAGCATGTCAAAGGCCTCGCCGCTACGTACCTCGCCCACAATGATTCGGTCTGGCCTCATCCTTAGGGCGTTACGTACCAAATCCCTTTGGGTCACCTGGTATTTCCCCTCCATGGTGGGGGGACGGGTTTCCAGGCGTACCCAGTGCCTTTGGTTTAATATCAACTCACAAGGGTCTTCTATGCTGACAATACGCTCTGTTTCAGGAATGTAGGCCGATAAGCTATTAAGGAACGTGGTCTTACCGGTGCCAGTACCACCGGAGACGATCATGTTGAGGCGCATCTTCACTGATGCCGCGAGAAATTCGGCAATATCCTCACTAATGGTGCCTATCCGCACCAGGTCGTCCAGGGCGAACCGATCTTGGAAGAACTTACGGATAGTAATGGTGGGACCTCTTAGGGACAAGGGCGGTATGATAGCGTTGACGCGGTAGCCGCCGGGGGTGCGGGCATCCACCATAGGGGAGGCCTCATCTATGCGCCGACCCAGAGGGGCTATGATCCTTTCCAGGACAGCCATGATATGGGCATCATCGCGAAAGGTCTTTCCGGTTAAGAAAAGTACTCCATCACGCTCCCCGTAAACCTCGTTATGGGCATTAACCATTATCTCGCTTATGGTGTCGTCTTTGAGAAGAGGCTCTAATGGTCCCAAACCCAAGATCTCATCGGCAATCTCTTCGACTAGCAACTTTTGTTGTAGTCGGCTAAGGACAACGTCCTCGTTGGCTAGGAGGGTCGCAGCGGCATCCTCCACGGCAGCTCGGGTCTGTTTGGGATCATCCCCATTGAGCTTGCTGGGGTCCAGTTCCTCGATGAGCTTTTGGTGGATCTTGAACTTGAGCTCGACCCAGCTATCCTGGTCTATGGCGGTCTCCCGCTTGGGATAAGCCGTTGTTAGGCCAGAGGGAGCACCAGCGTTTCCTGGTGGTTTAAAACTTATGGGTGACATAGTATCACCTTCCTTACTTTTAACGGGCTATTTCAAGAATTACGGGAAAAGTGTCCCAATAACCCCTTCCCCTTTTTGGAGGGATGCGTTCCTCCTCCCAAAACGTATATTAGCTCGGTGATATTCTGCGCTGCTTTAGACTTGGGGCTGGTCAGAATCAGGGGCTTCCCCATCTGAGCTGCTGCCGCCACATCTAGATCGTGGGGAATTTGCCAGAACACCGGATAACTGAGGGTGTCCTCGATGTCCTTTTTCTGCAGGGTATTGGCGGAGTTGGCGGAATTTATTATCAGTTTCACCTTCTCACTGGCGAATTGCCAAGCCTTGGTCATTTCCAAAAAGAGCTTAGTGTTTTTAATGCAGGCGATCTCCAGGCTGGAAACCAGAAGGATAAGCACAGACATCTCCAGGGCAGCCGCTGCTCTTCCGTCCAGGCTGGGATTAGTATCTACAAATACATAGTCGTAACTGCGAGACAGCATCTCTAGAACCTTGGTAACATGTTGGGGGGTGACAGCCTCGGCCTCATCAGGACGCATAGGAGCCGCTAGAAGAGCCACCCCCGAGGGATGGATAGTAAGACAACTGCGGACGCCATCTTCGTCTATTTCTTCGCCAATCTGGATTAAATCATAGATGGTTTTCTGGGGTATGATGTCCATCATTACCGCAGCGCTGCCAAATTCCATATCTAGGTCCACCAGGGCTACTTTCTGGTCGGTAGTAGTAGCCATGGCCACGGCCAAGTTGATACTAAGGGTTGTTTTGCCGATGCCACCTTTGGCTCCATATAAGGTGATGACAGAGCCGTACTGGGCCGCCTCCACCTCGGAGGTAACTTGAGATATTTTGCGTTTTTCTTGTAACTGAAGGACACTCCCTAGTGCCTGACGGAGTTCCTCGGTGCGAAATGGCTCGATGATGTATTCCCTGGCCCCGGCCAGCATAGCCTTGCGCAAGTACTCTCGACCGCCCAAAGAGGAGATTATCACTATGGGTGTTTCGGGCAGGGAAAGGTTCAAGGCCTCGGCAGTGCGCAGAGCTCGGGCTACAGGCTCCTCCATACTCATGACGATGATGTCAGGCCCTAGCTCTTTAGCCAGGGTGAAAGCCTCTTGCCCATAACCGGATTCGCCCAATACAGCAAAATCGGCCAAGGCTAATTGCCGCCTCAGGCCGGTGCGGCTCTTAGCGTCCTCGTCCACTAATAAAATTTGTATGTTCCTAGACATGGTCTCCTCCCCTCTGGGCCCCTATCGCGCCTATTCCCCACAATTTAGGGAGTGCTGCGGGCGACGTCCCAAAATAGGTCCTCCGCGGGCACTTGGGGGATTCCAGCGTCATTGGGTGAGCGCAAAGCCAATCTAAGCTCCCCCAGCTCCTCGTAAAGGTACAGATGACGAGCTTGGTCAGGGGTGACTGATAGAGTCACCGATTTGGCTTTAGGCACCGTTTGAGGCTTGCCGGTGCTGCTGGATACTTTTACCCCAGTGCCATCAGTCGTAGAATTGGATATTACTGCTTCGGAACCTGTTACCTCTTGCCCCACGGCTAATACCTCTACGTTCTGGAGAACCATAACACCTTTGACCTTGTCACGGCCTTGGCCGGCGCCTTGATCGCTGCCTCTAAGTAGACCGATGATGTCCACGTGGTCGCCAGGCACTATCAGTCCGCCAGAGCCGATGGTCTCGCTAATCGATATGGATATGGCACGCAAGCCCGCGGGTACCACGAAAGCTAACCCCTCCTCTGCGCGCTGGGCAAAGAACTTGGTGGTCAAAATCTGCTCTCCAGCGGTGATAGATTGTTTGGTTACTTTGCCTACCACAGAATCCGTCGTAATTACGGCGTCAACGTGTCTGGCTGAGGCGGCTATCTTTTTGGTCTCCACCATATCGGCGGTGATAGCCGTCCGCAGCGGTATATTCTTGGTGGCTACTACCACCGGCACTGACTTAGACTCCCCTGTTTTAACCGAGTCCTTAGAAGATAGAATGCCCCAAGCCAAAAGGGCGCTCACCAAACCCAGGCCTAGCGCCCAAAATAGGATCCGTCTGTTACTTTTCATCTCCCGCCCTCCTTGTATTGAGCCTTGTTATTTAATGGGCTTAATAGCCCTGAGTATTTCTTTGCAAGATTCTCCGCATCCGTTCAGAATGACATTATACTATACTACATTGTCACCCTGAGCCCAGCGAAGTGTCTCGCAGCCACCCCACCGGAGGTCTTGCACAAATTATCAAGATTGCCACGGGCTTCGCCCTCACAATGACGTTGCGGAGGCTTTTTCTTTGTCATTGCGAACCCGCAGCAGGCAGGTGAAGCAATCTCATTTCCTTTATTGCCCCTTGAGATTGCTTCGCTTCCGCTCGCAATGACGTTGCTCAGCTCAGAATGACAGGAAACTATCGTGTTCATCGTATCAAGCGGATGGCCCATACTCCATAGTCGTTCCC
>JACQTR010000031.1 GCA_016210705.1 Chloroflexota bacterium
AGACCATCCACTACACCCACTGACCCGTACACTCGAGCCGTTTTATTTTTAGGTAATGGCCAAGAGCTTCGCTTTATCGACCCCCGCAAGTTAGGGAATATGTGGCTAGTAAAAGACGAGAAGCATGTAGTGGGCAAACTAGGCCCTGAGCCTTTGGACGCCGCTTTCATGCCCCAAGTACTATTAGAGCGTTTAGCGAAACGTTCGGCACCCATCAAAGCCCTACTTTTGGATCAAAGCTTCCTGGCAGGAGTGGGCAACATATACGCCGATGAGGTCCTTTTCGAGGCCGGCATCCATCCCCTACGTTCGGCGAGAAGTCTTTCCAACCCTGAAGCCATCAGACTTCACGGGGCTTTGCTCTCGGTGTTGAAGCGGGCACTTAGCCTTAGAGGAACCACCTTCAGCCGCTATCAGGACCCACAAGGCCGGCCCGGTGGCCACCAGTTCCAGCTACGGGTTTTTCGCCGCACTGGCCAGCCCTGTTTGGCCTGCTCCGCCCCTATCCAACGCCTCTCCCTCAGGAGCCGAGGCACCCACTTTTGCCCTTCTTGCCAGCCTATCTGATCTATCCTTATTCTGGGGACAAAGGCCTGGGGCGAAATCTTTTCCGAGGTGCAGGCTCATCTTCCTCAAGCCCGATTTCGGAAATTGGGGCGCTGGCCTCCAACCTACGGACACTGGGAACCAAAGCCGCGGTGCATAGGGCTAAAACAACCACGACACTGCCCATTATCCCTAAAGCAAAAGGGGCGTTAAAAGCATCGGCCATGGTACCGGCGGCCACACTGCCCAAAGGCATAAGTCCACTATCAAGCAAGTAGAGGCTCATTACCCGTCCTTGCAATGAAGGGGGAGTACGGGTTAGCAAAGAGGCGTTTGTGGTGGCCCTAAATACCATGTTCATATACCCTGCCACAGCCACGGCCAAAAGAGAGAGGGGTAGCCATAACGAAGTTGAAAAAACAACGAGGGATGCGCCGAAAAAAAACACGGCGCCCAAAGTCACCCAACCCTGACGGCGAACATCGCCTCTGGATGCCATAGTGAGCGACCCTAATAAAGCACCAGCGCCTGTAGCCGACTGTAGAATGCCGTACCCTGAGACACCAATATTAAGCACCTTATCCGCAAAAATAGGCAAAAGACTCATGTAAGGCATACCAAAAACCATCGGGACCAAAGACAATATCAAAAGACTAAGAATCGTTCGCTGGCGGCCCACAAAACGAAAGCCCACTGCCATGTCGCCCCACAAAGAGGTTGCTTTGCCTTGGGAATACGAATTGGCGGGCACTTTCATCAAAAAGGTAACCACCAACACTCCTATATAGACGGTCGCCGCAAAATAATAAGCCCCGTCCACCCCAACCAAAGGTATTAAGGCCCCCGCCACCGAGGGGCCCAAAATACGAGTAAAATTCATGGCGGCCGAGTTAAGCGCCACCGCATTCATCAAGGTTTCCTTTCCTACTAGGCTAGGAATTAAAGACTGGCGAGCCGGCTGGTTGAAAGACATGGCAATAGCTGCCACAAACGCGGTGGCCAATACATGCCAAACCTCCACCAGCCCCGTAGTGATAAGAACTGCTAGAACAAGCTTAGTAATTAAAGTGACCATTTGAGAGATCAGAAGAAGGCGTCGCTTATCTAACCGGTCGGCCAACACCCCGGCCAAAGGGCCAATAGTCAACATAGGAATAGCCCGCATGAGATTGACTACCCCTAACAATACGCCAGAGTGGGTCATCTCCCATATAAGCCAGTTGCGGGCGATAGCTTCCATCCACAAAGAACCCGAGTGCCCCAGCATCCCTATCCACAGCAACCGAAAATCGCGATAGCCTAAAGAGCTGAAGGTCTGGCGCCATCCACTGGTAGCAGAAGCAGCTTTAATAGTCTGGGCTTCTATGTCAGCCATCCTAAAATACCTCTTTCAAGGTGAAAACATTCATTACTTTCATTTCAAGTGCCGTAACGCTGGCCGCGCCATAACCATCAACAGAACCAAGAAGATAAGTAGAGCCCCACCTCCAGCTACGGTATAGGGTGCCCCGATAGCCTCGGCTAAAGCTCCCACAGGTATGCCCGTTAGCGGCTGTATGCCGAAGCCCATAAGATAAATCCCCATGATGCGCCCTCGCGCCTCAGAGCCAACACTGGTCATAATAAGAGTATTATTAGTAGCCATATAAGCGATGCCGCTGAAACCCACCAGGCTTAAAAAGAAGAGGGACAAAGTATATGAACCCACCAAGGCGAAGAAGATCAGCGTTACCCCCTGAGCAAGAGTGGCAAAGATCAACATCTGGCCTTTGCGCCGGAAATTCCCCAAGCTAGCCACAATAAGAGCTCCTACCAAACCTCCAACGCCCGCCGCCGAGTATAGCATCCCTAACCCCGAGGCCCCCACCCCCAAAACGTCAACGGCAAAAACGGGCATTAGCATTTGATAAGGCATGGCCAACGTTACCACCAGCAATTCCAAAGATAGAAGCAAAGGAATCACCGGGCTACCACGAACATGGTTAATACCTTCAACTAGGTCCTTCCACATAGGAGTATCGGGTTTTAGAGCCACCTTGCCTGAGATAGGAATCATAAAAAGAGTGACAACAGCTACTACATAGCAAGCGGCTTGGAAAAAGAAGGCTCCATCCACCCCCAAAACGTCTATGAGCACTCCGGCCACGCCCGGAGTTACGATCCGGGTTATATTCATCCCCGCCGAGTTAAGGGCTAGGGCATTCATTAGATCTTCTTCTCCCACCAGATCCGTCAGATAGGCTTGGCGCCCGGGCATGTTGAAGGGGAAAATAATGCCAGTTAGGATGGCCGAAACTACAAGATATGGAAAGGTAATTAAATCTGCAGCAACTAAGATGGCCAGGGCGGCGGCGACAATCCCTAAGAGACTTTGAGTTACTATCAGTAGTTTTCGCTTATCAACCCGATCGGCTATAACCCCACCCATAAGAGAAAACAGAACCATGGGGATCCCGGATGCCATCATCACCCCACCCAGAGCCAATGGGGATTCCGTTAACTCATAAGCTAGCCAGCCCCGAGCCACCTGCTGCACCTGCATAGCCACAAAGGAGGACACAATTCCTATCCAAAACACACGGTAATTACGGTTACGTAGTGAACTAAAGGTTCTAACCCAACCCGTAGGACGGGCTAGGGCAACGCCACCGCCAAATCCGGCCGGCCCTCCTGGGCTGGATTGTTGCTCCTTAGCTGTATCTCTCATCGCTCAACTATTTACCCTTCGCTCGCTTAACGACGTAATTGCCAACATCCCTATTTTAAGTGATTTTGTTTATTTGTCACCAAGAGCCTCGACAATATGTATTGTAGTTATCCAGATCTCAGCCTACTAACAAAGCTAACTCGAACTTAAAGGCCACGAAGGTTCCTAGCTTGCGTAGCGAAAACCAGAGCCAACAGTGCCACCATAAGACCCATGAGGGAAACGGCCGCTGGAGCACCGAAAATATCGGCCAAAGTACCAGCCAAAAGGCTGCCAAAGGGCAAAAGACCCTGGTTGAGCATGTAGATCCCCATGACGCGGCCCCGTAGCTCGTCGGGCACGGCAAGCTGAATAAGGGTCTGGTTAGTAGTCATGTAGGCCATCTGTACCGCTCCTACCAGAACCAAGAGCAAGAGGCTAAGGTGAAAAGAACGCGATAAAGAGAAGAAGACCATTGACACCCCTAGAGCAAACACGGAACTAAAGAGCACTACTCCTTTTCGCTCTATGTTTATAGAAGCCACCGTAAGCGTACCGATAACGGCGCCCAACCCCGGAGCCGACATAAGCATGCCGAACCCTCCCGGCCCTACATGAAGCACATCCGTAGCAAAGATGGGCATTAGGGAGATATATGGCAAAGCAATGACCACCGGCACCAACGCCAAGGTCATTTGAGTCCGCATAGTGGGATGCTTCCAAATGAAAGAGGCACCCTCTTTAAGACTATCTCTAACAGATAGGTCAGTACTGCGAGGAATATTGGGAATGTTCAACCGAAGCACCGTCAATGCTACCCCAAGATATGCCGCCGATTGAAGATAGAAGTTCTCTCCGGCGCCCACTTTAGCGATAAGAACCCCGGCCAGTGTTGGGCCCAATATACGTGTCACGTTAAACCCTGCCGAATTAAGGGCCAGAGCATTCATGAGATCTTCTTTGGGAATTAGATTAGGCACTACCGACTGCCTAACGGGCATGTTGAAAGCCCAGCCTACCCCTGTAAAAAAAGTAAAGGCAAAAAGATGCCAAACACGAACCTGGCCAGTTACTATAACGGTGGCAAAGCTAGCCGTGAGTATTAAAAGACCTATCTGCGTGGCCAGCATTAACCCTTTACGATTAAAACGGTCCGCGGCCACACCACCAAAGGGCCCCAGCAATAGCAAAGGGAAGGAACGAAAGCCGTTTATAGCTCCTAAAAGAAAAGGGGAGCCAGTGATCTGGTAGGTCAGCCAGCTCAGGGTAACCTGCTGAAGCCACTGGCCTGAGCTGGAAAAGAGCGTGCCAAACCAGAGTAACCGAAAATCGCGATGACGCAATGAGCGAAAGGTCTCAATTCTAAAGCCACGCCCCTTAGCTGACGCTGCGATAGCCCCATCGCTAGCTATTTCAGCTACGTCGTCGCCCGCGATAATTCTTTCTCTTTTGGACACAGGTTCCAAAATATCCGCCACTGAATTTTAACCTTTAGACGAATCTATCCCGCCCACCAACCCAGCTTAAACCACTCGCCTGCCAATTGCAGAGGCCCGCATCTCCAATTCGTTTAGAACAGCCTCATAACGTGCCAATTTATCTTTCCACTGGCTCTCTAATTGACACATTTGCTCCATCTTTTGCTGCATTAGATGAATTTGAGCAGACGTGACCTCTATAGCCCGACTCAATTTCGCCTTTCTCTCAACTACATCCAAGCCCTGCCATTCCGCTTTGAGCTGGACCTTTACCTCCTCTGCCTCCAAAATATCTTTGATCTCAGCTAAGGAGAAACCCAGTAGCTTCTGAAGGCATTTTATATCCTTCACCCTTTCCACATCCTCATCAGAGTAAAGGCGGAAGCCCCCCTCTAAACGGGCTGGAGACTTCAACAAACCCTTTTCTTCATAAAACCGAAGAGCCCGCTGAGTAACCCCAGTAAGCTCTGCCAGCTCCCCGATTTGGATATAGCCCTTCTCTTTACTCATAAGCTATTTAAAAACTAGCCTTTAGGGTATCACGTCTGCCAGCTTACGTCAAGGTTAATTTTCAAAGAATATTCACCCAACCAAATCCAAGGGTTGACACTACATAGAGCCAAAAGTATCATACTTTTGGCAAGGTACGCCTCAAAGGAAGGAGACCATATGGCTTATGAAAATTTAGGGTACGAAAAACGCGATAAAATCGCCTACATTACTCTAAACCGCCCCCGCAAATTGAACGCTTTCAATCCAGCCTTGGCGGCGGAACTAGACGATGTTTTAGATGATTTCGACCAGGACAACAGTGTTTGGGCAGCTATAATGTCCGGCAACGGGCGTTGTTTCTCCGCTGGGGCCGATGTTACGGTCTTTACTTCCTTGAGCCGAGAGGAAAGAGCCAAAAATCCGGTCCTGGTCCGCAGCCGAAATCCCGGCGGCTTCCTATCAAATCAACGCAACTGGAAGCCAATCATCGCCGCCGTACATGGCTATTGCTATGGTATGGCCTTAGGATTGGTTCTATCCTGCGATCTCATTGTGGCCACTGAGGACGCCAAATTTTGCATTGCCGAGGTGCAGCGAGGCCTGAGCGGTGGCGGCCTCGCGGTGCGAATGAGCTACTTTGGACTGGGTAAAGTGGGGACAGAGCTAGCCTTGACCGGCCGTGACCTCACTGGGGCAGAAGCCTACCGCTTGGGATTAGTCAATAGGTTGGTAGCTACCCAAGAAGAGCTATTACCCGCGGCAGTAGACCTAGTGCAGCAGATCTTCGAGATCCCACCGCTGGCAGTTCGAGCCAACGTTAGAATATGCCGCCAGGCAGCAGACGCCCTGCTAGAGCCAATGCATTCTTTGAATCCCGGGCAAAACCTCGCCCTCACCGAGGACTTCGAAGAGGCGGCGCGAGCTTTTTTAGAGAAGCGAAAGCCCGTCTTCAAAGCCCGCTAGCCAGAGAAAGCGCAGCGACGGCTTTAATTACAACCGTAGCTGTGATATTATTTTTCCAGGGCGATTAGCTCAGTTG
>JACQTR010000002.1 GCA_016210705.1 Chloroflexota bacterium
GTGTGATGATCGGTAATGATTATGTCAAGTCCCATTCCCTGAGCTCGTTCCACTTCTTCGAAGTCACTGATGCCACAATCGACGGTAATAACCAGCTTAACTCCCTCTTGGGCCAGGCGAGCCAATGCCCCATGGTTAAGACCATAACCTTCATCGAAACGATGAGGAATATATGGGGTTACCTGAGCCCCCAAAGCAGCCAGACCTTGGCTGAGGAGAACGGTGGCAGCAATACCATCCACATCGAAATCACCGTAAACCGCTATTTTCTCCTGCCGTGTCAGGGCCTGGCATAGACGGCTTACTCCAACCTCCATGTCCGGCAGCAAAAAGGGGTCGGCCAAAAGACTGTCATCAATCTCTAAAAAAGATTCGAACTGGGAAGGCGAAAGGCCACGGTTATAAAGGAGTTGAACCACCAATGAGGGCAACGGAGCGAAGCGAGCCAATTCTTCGATGCGGATCGGGGGGAAAAGTTGCCATTTTTTGGATCCCATGCCCCCTATCCTTCGTGGTAACGACGAAAGATCAGAGTTGAATTATGTCCCCCAAACCCCAAGGCGTTAGAAAGGGCCACCTCTACCTTTGCTGATCGAGCCTCATTGGGTACGTAATCTAAATCGCAATCGGGGTCTGGGGTGATTTGATTTATTGTGGGGGGAATAAGTCCTTCTCGAATAGTCATAATGCAGGCTATTGCCTCTACAGCACCAGCGGCCCCCAAGAGGTGGCCATGCATGGATTTTGTGGAACTTATGGCTAACCGGTAGGCATGATCGCCAAATAGAGTTTTAATAGCCATTGTTTCGTACTTATCATTGAGAGGGGTGGAGGTACCGTGAGCATTGATGTAATCTACGTCTTGGGGATTTAGGCCCGCTTTGGTCAGCGCCATGGCCATTGCCCGCACTGCACCCTCACCCCCGTCCGAGGGCTGGGTAATGTGAAAGGCATCGCCGCTGGCGCCGTAGCCTACCATCTCGGCAAAAATAAAGGCTCCTCGGGCTTGGGCGCTATGTAAGCTCTCTAAGATCAGTACTGCTGCTCCCTCACCCATAACAAAACCATCCCGCTCAGCATCGAAAGGCCGTGACGCCCGCTGGGGTTCGTTGTTTCGAGTGGAGAGGGCTCGGGCAGCGTTAAAGGCAGCCACACCAATGGGGGTAATGGGCGCCTCCGCCCCACCTGCTATCATTCCTTGGGCGTCGCCACGGCGGATGACCTCATAGGCGGTACCTATGGCGTCAGAGCTACTGGCACAGGCGGAAGCAGTGCAGAAATTGGGCCCTTTGGCCCCCGAGGTTATGGCTACTTGGCCCGAGGCCATGTCGGTGATCATCATGGGAACTAGAAAAGGGCTCACCCGCCCCGGCCCCCTATCCGCTAGAACCTGGAGCTGTTCGGAAAGGGTAGCCAAACCACCAATGCCGCTGCCTATAATGACCCCTATGCCGTCGGCATTGTGGCCATTAATTACAAGTCCGGCTTGAGCCACCGCCTCCTGGCTGGCAGCAATGGCAAATTGCACAAAGCGGTCTGTACGCCGTACCTCTTTACGATCAATATAGTTCATAGGGTCGAAGCCCTTGACCTCGGCGGCAAAGTGGGTATCGAAGTCGGTAGCATCAAATAGAGTTATACAATCTACCCCTGATTTACCGGCGATGAGCGCCTGCCAAAAATCGGCCACGCTCAGCCCTAAGGGGCTGATTATACCCATGCCGGTTATTACGACGCGTTGCGGATAAGAAAGACTCAGAGATTTCCTCCTGGGGGTTTAAACCCTTCGGCCTTTCCTCAAATAAGCCTCAGGATTGGTCACATCTTTAAGGAGCTCCCGCACCCTATCTAAAGCCGAGAAAGGAATCTGGCCCTCTCGAACGCGTTGCTTCAGTTCTCGGAAGCCCAGAGTAGTACTAGCGTAGAGACGAGCCATGTTGGCATAAAATTCGTCCAGGGGAAGTTTGGTGGGCAAAACCGAGTGCAGCAGATCAAAGAGCTCATAGTTCATAGTCACCAGGTCACAAAACTTCTCCCGGAAGAAATGGGTACCGGGCAGGGGGGTGAGTATCGTAAAGGAGGGAAAACTGATACCCCGGCTGCGGACATAGTCGATCATGGCATCGAAGTCAGCCTCCGTCCATTGAGGGTCTACGATAAAGGCCCCCCAGATATCGATGTTGTTTTCCTTCATAATCTGGATGGCCCGCTCGTTGGTTTTAATGGTGTTCCTTTTGTTGACGCTAGCCAACTCCTCTTCACGAAACTTTTCCAAACCAATGAGGACCGACATTAGCCCAAGTTCGGCCCACTTTTTGATAATATCGGGCCGTTTGGCGATGCTATCGGAACGGGCCTGCATCCAAAATCTCATATTTAATCCAGAGGCCTCAACCAGTTCGTGAAGATGCTCTACCCGCCTAAAACTTTGCAAAAAATTGTCGTCCACAAAACATACCACGTCCGACTTGACGGTTTTCAAGTCCTCTAGCACCCGCTCTGGCGAGCGGAAGCGACAGTGGCGACGGTGAAATATCCAAACAGCGCAGAATGTACAATTGTAGGGGCATCCTCGGCTTGTTTCTACCAGGTAGGGGTTATCCCAAAAGTGAAAGTGGTAATGGTGACGGTAGTGATCCACCAAGTGGCGAGCCGGAAGAGGCAAACTATCCAAATTGGCCACTAGAGCCCGCTGACGAGTAGTCAGTTGCCGCCCTTGACGACGGTATATGATTCCTTCTACCTGAGCCAAATCATCTTTGGCTTCCAAAACCCTCACTAATTCCGAAAAGGTAATCTCGCCTTCTCCTATTACAATGACATCCACAAAATCGCGGTCGAAATCTTGAGGGCAAAGGGTAGCATGATAGCCACCAACGACTGTGACAATTGCCGAATCGAAAGTCTTGACCTCGGCACATATCTCCAACATTCGCGGGACAGCGGTGGTGTAGCCGGTTAAGCCCACCAAATCCGGGCGGAAAGAGGCCAAAGTAGCCTCCAGACTAGGATCAACCCGTAGGTCTAGGATTTTGACCTCATGTTCCGGGACGCTGGCGGCTACCATCTCTAAGGCTAGGGGCTCAGGACGAACCAAAGAGGTAAAACCCACCATATTTTCACTGACATTAGGTTGGATAAAAAGAATCCTCATATTCCTATCCTTACCGAGTTAGCCTTAAAGAGCGGCTTTTCTATGAAAAACACCATCTTTAAGCAAAGGTTACGGTTTTAACCAATATTGCTCCAGTATACAAGCATTAGGAGTGAAAGGTCAAATTCTTAGCTCTTTAATAGCGAGAGGCAATGCCGAAAGTAAGTCCCCAGCGGTGATGCCAGCGTCCCCAAGTTTCTCTTTGATTACTTCTCCGGCTGTCCCATGAAGATATACACCACAACAGGCAGCGATAAAAGGTGATAACCCCTGAGCCATCAGCCCAGCAATAGTCCCCGCTAGAACATCGCCAGTGCCCGCTGTAGCCAAGCCAGGGTTGGCGAAGGGGCTGAGCATTACCCGGCCTTGGGAGGAGACCACCACCGTGTACGCCCCTTTTAATACTACGGTTTTTCTCCATTGGACGGCTGCCCTTTGAGCCACCTCAATCCGAGCCGATAGTATCTCAGCAACTGAAAGAGATAGCAGGCGTCCCATTTCTCCAGGGTGGGGACTGACTACCCCATCACCAGTCCATTTCTCCCACCATTGGGGAACTTGAGCTAAGGTATTTAGACCATCGGCATCCAGAACAATACCCCTGGGAAGCGATGACGAAAAGAGAACATTACTTATCAACTCCCTCACTTCTGGTTTCTGTCCCAGGCCACAGCCTAACAAAAGCACATCGTAGCCTTTCATCTCTTCTCTAAGCACGGAAAAGGCGTCACCTGCTATAATCCCAGGCTCACTCTCAGACAGGGGAAGAAAAGTAGCCTCGGTTAACTTAGCGGCCAGGATGGTTTGGAGGCTAAAAGGGGTAGCCAAGGTTATTAGGCCTGCACCCACTCGAATGGCTCCCATGGAGGCTAGGTAAGCGGCCCCAATGTAATTTATCGATCCGGCCACCACCATCACCTTACCAAAAGTACCCTTATTGGCCTGGATAGGTCGGGAGGGCAAGGCTGATGCTACCCATTTAGGGGTCATGAGCTCCACGGCCACATCTTCGGCCAAAGCCGAAGGTATACCGATGTCGGCCACGACAAGGTGCCCCCTATATTCTGCTCCAGGAAAGGCGAAAAGACCTCTTTTGGGATAACCTAACGTTATGGTAAGATCGGCAGCGAGGCAACCAGGATCGGCGGCGCCGGTATCGGGATCCAGCCCCGTGGGTAGGTCTAAAGCGATAACCGCTGTATCTGGGTGAGCTTCTTTATAGGCTCTAGCCAGAAGAAGGACGTCTTTTATGAGCCCGGTCAGAGGCCGAGCCTTACCCGTTCCCAATATGGCGTCCAGGACCACTTCTGCCTTTTTCAACTTCTCTTTTAAGCCAGTGAAATTCTGGTCGCTGGCTGCCTCGATAATAGGCATACCGCGTTCTTTGGCACGACTATAGGTAGGATCGGCTTCCGATCGCGGGTATAAAAGGTAGAGATGAACCTTGGCTCCCCAATCGTAGAGATAAGAAGCGGCAATTAGCCCATCACCGCCATTGTTTCCTGGACCTACCAATATCAAAACGTGACATCCTATCACACTGCCCCGCCATCGTCTGATCTCCCTGGCCACCGCTAAACCAGCATTGTTCATTAAACTAGAAGTGGAAATACCTCTTTGAGCAGCTCGACCCTCTATCTCCCGCATCTCAGCGGCTGTAACTATTTTCATGGAGAGCCCCCAATAACGGCAGCGATGGCATACTTTTGGCTGTGAGAAAGGCTTACCGCTAGGGGAGCTAAGCCCATGGCTTGGGCTTTGTCTAAAGCCCGACCATAGAGATTGAGCACGGGCGCCCCTAGACCATCAGACAATATCTCAATGTCCCGCCATCCCACGCCACGGATGCCTGTCCCCAGAGCCTTCATCATCGCCTCTTTGGCCGCGAAGCGGGCCGCCAGATCGGGCACCCGGTGCTGATAGCAGCGGATCTCCTCCGTCGTGTATACCCGATGAAGAAAGCGCTCCCTCCAGCGGTTCAAGGTGGCCTCAATGCGCTCTATCTCTACTATGTCTAAACCGATGTTCAGCATTTTCCCCAGTATACCACATCTTTTTATTGGATGGAGCCTCGGCCTTGAGCGCTAGCCTCGCCTATGATATAATCAAAGCGTTCAGTTCCTAAATTAAGGCAATACTAGGGAGGCAAAGCGTGATCGTCACCGAGCAAAAAGCTTTCACAGAGGTTAACGAATCTCTGGTTGGCCACCAAAAGATTTTTGTCATTGGCTGTGGTTCCTGCGCTACAGCCTGGCATACTGGCGGCGAAGCTGAGGTCAAGGAAATGGTTGAGAAATTGCAGGGCGCGGGCAAAACCTGCATAGGTTGGGCTATCTCCGAAGAGACTTGCGACGAGCGAAAGACACGCCGGGAGTTACGGGCCCATAGCAGTGAGCTAGCCGAGGCCGAAGGCGTTCTGGTAATGTCTTGCGGTGCTGGGGTTCAGACGACAGCCCTTGTCTTGGAAGATAAGCCCGTATACCCTGCTCTTAATGCCATGTTTTTGGCTCGCTTACAGCGCCTTACTAGGGCTGATGAACGATGCCTTCTTTGCGGTGAATGTATCCTGGCGTCCACAGGAGGGCTTTGCCCTGTTACCCTTTGTCCCAAGGAACTACTCAATGGCCCCTGTGGTGGTTACAACCATGGTATGTGTGAGGTCAACCCCGATCGGGAATGTGCCTGGGTATCAATATATCATCGCTTGCAGCGCATTGGGCAACTGGATAGGCTACACCTTATCCAATCTCCCAAAGATCAATCCAAACGAGGGCATCCCCGCCTAGTGGATAAGGGAGCCGCCTAGGCTATTATAGCCCGGCGGCATCGAGGAGAGCAGGCACCCGCTTCTCCCAACCAATGGGCATGATGTGAACCCCTTGGCAGAGGGGCCTCATCTCTCGGATAAGGCGAGCGGCGATCTCGATACTTTTTTGAGCCTTGTTGGGTGCCTTATCCATCTCTTCGATGAGGTTTTCAGGCACATGGACACCGGCCACGTTTTTGTTCATGAAACGAGCCATGGCTGCCGATTTGAGAAGAACGATCCCGACCATCACCGGTACATTGAGATAGCTAACTTTATCCATAAATCTGGCAAAGGTCTCAGGCTCGTAGACGGCTTGAGTTTGAAAGAATTGGGCCCCCGCCTTGACCTTCTTCTCCATCTTGATGATCTGCAGCTCTACGGGATCTCCACCGGGAGTTACAACTGCCCCTAAGGAGAACTGGGGTTTACCTTTTAATTCCTTGCCTGCCAAGTCTTGTCCCTTTTGTAACAGACTGGCTGCCTGAAGCAGAGATACAGAGTCTAGATCGAAGACGGGCTTAGCCTGGGGGTGATCACCCAAAGAGACATGGTCCCCGGTGAGACATAGGATATTCTGAACCCCTAAGACATAGGCGCTTAGAAGATCAGATTGAAGAGCAATACGATTGCGATCGCGACAGGTTATCTGAAAAACCGGTTCCAGACCACGATCTTTTAGCAAGTGGCAAAGAGGAAGAGAGCCCAGCCTCATCACCGAACTTTGTTGATCCGTAACATTGAAGGCATCCACTCTTCCCCGCAATAACTCGGCATCCTCTAAAGCCTCGGTAAGGTCTACCCCTTTAGGTGGTCCGATCTCAACAGTAACCACAAATTTCTTAGCTTCAAAAAGCTCGTTTAAAAGAGCCACTATACATTAACCTCCTTGGCCATTTGAACAAGTTTTTTTATTATATCTCTTTTTGTTCTCGCCTGTCTAGAAAGTTGGAGAAAAAAGACGCAAAAAGGTTGCCCTTTTATTCAAGGTCTTGTATAATTTCTCTGGTTTGCTATTACAAATATTTCTGGATATCCCTTGCAGGTAACCTTAATCGCTTACACCCCCGATCCTGAGCTAGTCATAGCTGCTGCCGCTCGCTTATCGGCTTCTCCTAGTAGCACCACTAAGATCATGGAGAAGATGTCGCCGCAGCGGGTGGATAGCTTACTGGCCCATCTCTTAGCATCGGGGCATTTATCCCCTTTCGAGCACGCCAGTTTTACTCTTGCCATCGATGGTATTTCCCGTGCGACCAGTCATCAACTGGTGCGTCATCGCATCGCCAGCTATACCCAGCAAAGCCAACGTTACGTGCCCTTTACCCAGTTTCATTACGTAACTCCGGAGACCATAGCCTCTGATCCCGAGCTCCTTGTCCGCTATCAACAAGCTGTGGCCGCCGCCCACCAACTATATAGTCAAATGCTGGATGCTGGCATACCTGCCGAAGACGCCCGTTTTATACTTCCCAATGCCGCCGCTACCAGCTTGGTCATGACCATGAATGCGCGGGAGTTGATGCATGTTTGTGCCCAGCGGCTATGTCTGCGCGCTCAGTGGGAGATCGTCCAGCTCTTCGAGAAGGTAAAAATAGAAGTACAAAAGGTGGCCCCGCGCATTGGTGCCGAACTTAAGCCCAAATGTTATCATATGGGCTACTGTGATGAGCAGGAAAGCTGTGGCCTTATGCCCACTTTGGGCTAAGGCCTATTGAAAATACTAACCAGAGCAAGGGGGAAAAGTTGACAGCCAAAATAATAGACGGCAACAAAATAGCGGAGGAGATTCGTGCCGAGGTAGCGGCCCAAGTTCAGGACCTAAAGGAGAGACAGAACATATCGCCAGGGTTAGCAGTCGTGCTAGTGGGAGAAAACCCTGCCTCGGTATCTTATGTCACTGGCAAGGCCAAGGCCTGTCAGGAAACCGGAATCCATGAGGAGACCATACGATTGCCTGAATCGACCACCGAAGAAGAGCTTTTAGCACTTATCGATAGATTAAATCAAGACCCCCACTTCCACGGGATATTAGTACAGATGCCTTTGCCTAAGCGAATCAACGAGAATAAGATTATCAATGCTCTGAAACCGGAGAAAGATGTGGATGGCTTCCATCCGGTGAACGTGGGTAAACTCCTTATCGGCGAGCCCAATTTCATCCCCTGTACACCCCACGGTGTACAGCAGATGTTGATTCGTAGCGGTTATGACCCCTCGGGCAAGCATGTGGTCATTTGTGGCCGTAGCAACTTAGTAGGGAAACCTCTAGCGGCCATCTTGGTTCAGAAAAGGGAAGGGGCCAATGCTACCGTGACTATATGTCATACGGGCAGCAAAAATATGGGTAATTACACTCGCCAAGGAGATATTTTAGTAGCTGCTGCTGGCAGCCCTCGATTAATAACAGCCGACATGGTTAAAGAGGGAGCAGTGGTCATCGATGTTGGGGTCAATCGGGTTAGTGACCCTACTCGCAAGAGCGGCTTTCGCTTAGTGGGCGACGTGGACTTTGAAGCTGTAAAAGAAAAGGCGGAAGCCATTACCCCTGTTCCAGGGGGGGTAGGGCCAATGACTGTAACCATGCTTTTGGTCAATACTGTAA
>JACQTR010000024.1 GCA_016210705.1 Chloroflexota bacterium
AAGCATAGCCCAAGCACCGTGTTCAGGCGGCAGAAGGGGTTTTTTCGCCATCGTGCCTCAATAAACAGACTTGGTTTTTATCATATACCTACCTTCATGAAGCTATAGCGAACCAGAAGATAGGAAGTTATATTTTTGAGGGCTAGATGCCGATAAATATTACCTAGCGAAGGTATTCTTTCACCAAGAGTGGACGATGGCTGCCGTGGCACAGCAAAGCACGCAAGGCGGATCTGCAGCTCCATGCACTGGTTTGCACGGCCCACAAACATATTTTAGATCCTTGGCAACCGTGTCCCTCACTTTGGCTACCTGATCATCGTAGTCATCGGTTACGATTTCATAAACATTTTTGGGGCAAACGTCAACACATTTAGCGCAGGCATTGCACTTATCGGTGTCTATGCTGATATAGTAATCTCCGGAAGCATCAGAGTATCCATAATTAGCTATATAGCCAAAGCTGATTATTAGCCTTTTGATAAAGAAATCAAGCACCGGCGTCCTCTTTATGAACCTCGCTGTCTCAGAAACAAATCGCGGGCGAAAAGGGCAGCCCCCAAAGCGCCAGCGATTTGAGGATCGGGCCTTATGGGCTTAGCTTTGATATCAAGTTCCCTTTCTATTCTGGTTACTATTCCAATATTCTTGGCGATCCCCCCAGTGATAACAAAGTCTTCTTCCACGCCGACACGTTTTAGAAGGCTGACCACCCGCTTGGCCATGGCGCCACAGTAGGAGGCCAAAACCATGTTCTTGTCCCAGCCTTTGCGTAAGCGAGCTAAGGCCTCTGATTTGGCAAAGACAACGCAGGTGCTGCTTACGGGAGGAGGTTCCTCATCTACATCCAGGGACATTTGGCCAATTTCTACCAAAGGCACCCTAAGTACCTCAGCCATGACCTCCATACCGCGGCCAGTGCCAGCAGCACATTTGTCGTTCATGAGGAAGTTCGTGACTTTACCCTTTTCGTCGCAGTGAATGGCCTTACAATCTTGGCCGCCCATATCCAGGATAGTTCTCACGGACACACCCCCCATATAATTGGCCCCCCGAGCGTGGCAGGCGATCTCGGTCATTTGCCTATTGGCCATGGGACAATTGAATCTGCCGTAGCCTGTGCCGACAATGAAGTTGATCTTTTCCTCCGACAACCCCGTGCCCTCCAAAGCACGATCTAAAGCCTTACGGGCACTATCAAGACTGTTGGCGCCAGTTCTACAACTGCTGTAGGCAAAGATCTCGCCATCGGTCATGATTACCGCCTGAGAGCTCACCGAACCGATGTCGATACCACAGGTGATCGGATCGGCCTTAGTCCAGTCTATCTGAGGGTTTTTCCAAGTGGCTTCGGTCCACCTATAGTATTCTATTGTAGCCGTGGCCAAATCCTAACTCCTGCGTTTTGTCAAGCTATCGCCCATAAAGCCGCCCCTATGGCACCAATGATTTGGGGCTGCTCCGGAATAAGCAAATCAACCCCCAGCTCCCGCTTCAAAGAGTTCACCACCCCAACGTTATAAGCCACCCCACCAATGAGAGCGACATCCTCCTCCACTCCCACCCGGCGCACCATAGACACCGTCCTTGCCGCTATGGCGTCGGTTATGGCCCGGGCGATATCGGCTTTAAGGATGTTACTGTGAATGAGAGATACCACCTCTGATTCGGCAAAAACTACACACATCACATTCATTTCTATCTTCTGGGTCGATTGAAGAGCCAGCTCCCCAAGTTGAGAGACCGTTACCTCCAAGGCTCGGGACATAGATTCTACGAAAGAACCAACCCCAGCGGCACACTTATCGTTCTTGGCGAAACCCATCACACTGCCGCCATAGCATTTTACCCCTCGGCTTTCCTCAGCCCCGATGTCGATTACCGTTCTCGCTGAGGGAAATACCCAGTTGGCTCCCTTGGCATCACAAGTCATTTCAGTTATGGTATCATCAGCAAAGGGGATATCAGCCCGCCCCACCCCAGTAGCCACTATCCGTTTGATATCGGCTCGGGTTACTCCCGCCCTTTTTACGGCCTCATCCATTCCCTCATACACAACCTCTAAAGCATCAAAACCAACTGGAGCTATGCTGTAGCCCAATAGTTGGCTCTCGGACATAACAGCCACTTTAACTGTTTGAGCTCCCAAATCTATGCCAGCGCCTACCATCGGCTCCTCTCAAGATGCAGGGAAAAGAAAGGGGAATAACCCGCTTCCCAAGTTTTAAAACTGTCTTTATTATATCATTTGCCTCTAAATAGGGTCAACAAAAGGGTGACCAACCTAAAAAGGCCTTGACAAAGCCAAACCTAGTTTTATAGTCATTATAACTTAACAATGCGAGTATAAAGCCTAAAGTGTGATTTCGCCTAATCCTTTAAAAGGGAGGAGGCCATGGGCCAAGTAGCTGTAGTTACTGATAGCGTTTCCTGCCTTCCCAAGGAACTAGTGAAGGAATACTGCATTAGTGTCGTCCCCGTGGATATGGTCTTTGAGGGCCAGATCTTTCGGGATGGTGTGGATCATCTGGAATACTTTTATACCCTCCTGGCTCAGGCCCGTCACCTGCCTACTACCTCAGCTCCCTCTCCGGGGGCTTATCTAGAGGCTTTTCGCCAGGCCAGCACCTGGGCCGATAGCATTTTATGCCTGACAGCATCGGCTAAAGTGAGCGCCATGTTAGATTCAGCCCTTAAGGCTAAGGAATTGGCCAAAGAGGAAATCCCCCAGCTAACCATCAATGTCCTCGATTCTCGATCGGCCACCATGACCCAGGGGTTTGTGGCCTTGGCCGCCGCTCGTACGGCCGCTAAAGGGCAAGGCATTGAGGAGGTGACTCGGGTGGCCGAGGAGGTCTGTAGCCGGGCCTACATGCTCTTTGTCCTGGACACCCTTTATTATTTGGCAAAAGGTGGCCGCGTCCCCAAAGCAGCGGCTTGGGGAGCTTCCTTCCTCAAAATCAAACCCATTCTCACCTTTTCCCGTCAAGGGGAGGTCGAGCTTCTTGAGCGGGCACGCACCAAGCCCAAAGCAGTGGCCCGGCTATTGAACCTGATGAGGCAACGGCTGTTAGCCGGTGAGCCTCTCCATGTGGCTGTGATGCACGCCAACGTGCCTGAGGAGGCGGAGAGATTGCGGGCCGAGGTAGCTTCTCAGTTCTATTGTGCTGAACTTTACGTAACCGAATTCACCCCTGTCATGGGGGCCCACACCGGACCAGGGATGGTAGGCTTGGCCTTTTATAGTGGTGCCTAATAGGGTATAATGGCCCCCAACGGAGGAATTAGTGATCGCTGATATGGCCCTCATCTTTGGGGCCTATCTTTATGGCTCTATCCCCTTTATCTGGGCTCTGGCTCGAAGGCGACAGGTTAATCTAAGAATTCACGGTAGCCGCAATGTAGGCGGCAGCAACCTATGGCAGACGGTAGGCCCTCGGGAGGGCCTATTAGGAGGCTTGGGAGACGCATCCAAAGGGGTGGTGCCGGTGGTGGTGGGCCGAGCCTTTGGCTTCAGTCCCGCCGTGGTTGCCTTGGCCGGGCTGGCCGGAGCCGCTGGCCAGTGTTGGCCCCTTTACCTCAAGTTCTTTGGCGGTCGAGGCATTAGTGCCTGTTTAGGAGTAATGCTAGTCTTGGCTCCAGGAACCATGGGGTTGGCTGCCATCCCCATGGTGACGGGGGCCATTAGACACCTTCTGATCAGGTTTCGATCCTCTCGAGGACAACCTTTTAGGGAACGCCTGCGGCTGGCAGGCCCGCCCACACGAAGCATTCCCCTGGGGGTTTTCATAGGGTTCACTCTGCTTCCCTTCATTGCCTGGGCTAGGGGCGAGCCTTGGACTACTATCCTCGCCGCTGTGGGCGTTTTCCTCATAATGGCTATCCGAAGGCTGACCGCTGACCTAAGACAGGATCTACATGAGGCTCCGAGCCGAAGAACAATCCTCATTAATCGCTTCCTCTTTGATCGAAGCTATCGTCAAGGCTACCAATAAAGGGTGGATTCATCCCTTCGCTGGTGACATCATCCCGAAGGAATTCATTAAAGCCTAGCGTAGCCGGGGCCAATGGCTTATAATTTGAATAGGAGATGGCCACAAATCAACTCATACTAGATGTGCAAAAGATAAGGGAGGGTATACCCCATCTCAACGAACCCGTTATCCCCCCTGTGCTTATCATTGTCAGCGGTTTGCCTGGGACAGGTAAGTCTTATTTCAGTCGCCAACTAACGGCAAGGATGCCCTTTATCATCTTAGAGAGTGATACTTTGCGCAAGCGCCTCTTCGCAACACCCAATTATAGCCCCGAAGAAAGCCAGCGCCTGTTTAGCGCCTGCCACGCTTTAGTTGAAGAACTGCTCCAAAAAGGGCAGCGGGTTATCTTTGATGCGACCAACCTCCAAGAACGCCATCGGGAACCTCTCTATCACATCGCCGACCGCCTTCAAGCCAAATTGATCATCGCCCGAGTGGAAGCCCCTGCCGAAATGATACGCCAGCGGCTGGAGAGACGTAAGAAAACTCTTACTGCAGAGTCTATTTCTGATGCCGACTGGGAAGTATATCAAAGGATGAAACCCACCCGCCAGAGAATCAGCCGCAACCATTTCGCTGTAGATACATCCTTAGACATAACCCCAGTCATCAACAAAATTATTCGAGAGATTACGCGTTAACCCCTTAATGCCTGAAATATAGTTAAAGGAAATACTATGTTTACTAAAATTCATCATGTTGCCTATAGAG
>JACQTR010000030.1 GCA_016210705.1 Chloroflexota bacterium
CGCTAGGGTTGTGCTTGCGAGGCTAAGGCTCTAGCGTCTCTGTTCATTCCAAACGACGGCCTTCCGGTCAATTTTGGGCGACTTTTTTCTTTTCATAATCCATGAGTTGGTCGATTAATCCGAAAATGAATGTCCGATCTTCTTGGGAAAGAGTGAAGAGATTAGCTTCGATATTCAAGGCCAAGTGACCCCCACTCCGTAATTTTATGGTCTGAGTAGCGCCATCGGGTTCACCTTTCTTCTTAGGCGACATTTGTTCACTCCCTGAACTCTGTGGCCGTTGCGCCTTGCCTCGCCGCCGTGTCTTGGTACCAACGTTAGCAGGCTTGCCACCAGTATCCCAATATGGCGAAAGTGGTAGGCCCACGATTTTAGCAGCATGCAGATAAAAGCGAATTCCCCTTACCAATGTCGCGCCTTTAATGCCTTTGGTACGCATGGTGTCGTTAAGTGTTTGAAGAGAGGCATTATTTCCTGCCAGAGTAACGATGTCGGGATATGCAACTTCTAAAACCTCTCTAAGTATCCGGTAACGCTCTTCGCCCTTAGCTTTGACAAGGGTCTTTAAGACGGGTTGAACATTATTCTCAGCATCGATCAGTTTCAAGAAGCGGAACGCACTAACAACCTGACTTTGCACACCACCAGAGAGGGAACCCCACACGCTCTTGTCCAACTTATCGGGGAAGCCCTGTTCCAGGGTCACAATGGCGGTTTCCAACGTCTTGAAGGGAAGATAAACGGGGGGTTGCTTGGTATCCTTTTCAAGAGTAGCCATGTCATGTCTCCTCAGCTTTTATGTCGGCAATTATAAATGCATGTCCTAACAAAAGTCAAGTGTGTTCCAGTCATGTTTCGAGATGTTCTTGGATTATGTTTGACATGGCCTAACGACATCACTAAAGTTGAAACTAGGAGGTGTAAGCATGATGAATCCTGGTAGTCTTATTCGTTTGAGGGCATATGGCGGGGAAGAGATCGTTCGGCGTATTGTGAAAATTAATCCTGGTGTGGTTCTGGTATGTAAAGAGGAAGAATATCAGTCGGCCCAAGAAGAGGGGCGAGAGCCAATAAGCGTTGGCTTTCGGTTCGAATATATACTAGAATAGAGAGATGGGCTACAATAGAAACATGAAGAAGGGCAAGCGAAAGCACGAAGATACCAGTATATCCCTTCACCCTCTAAGCATTGAAGAGGCTCTAAAAAAGGTGATGGAAGCTGGCCCTATGCCTGAGAAGAAGGCTGAAGATACCAAGCCAAGCGCCCCTCAACATTCCGCAAAAGATCGTAAAAGCGGTCGGCGTCCGGAACCTTCCGCCGATTGAACCTGAACTCGAACTCGCTTAAGTAGCAAGGCAAAAACTCTTCGTCAACGTGGTGAAACACCCCATAAATCCCCCGCTTTAAGATGCTCCAATAGTTTTCCATCCCCTGGATGTGGACATCCCCATTGACGTACTCTACTTCATGGCGGATCACGTCATGGGGTAGATGTTTCCTTATAAGGCGATAAGCGGGGTGAGCATCGGTAATAAGCCGTGAATTCTTTAAGTCAATGTTCTCACGCATAATAGTGGGAAGGTTCTTGGACGTTGCTTGGTCAACATGCATCGTCCGAGCCTTACCATCCCGCTCCAACATCCCGAAAACAATAGCCTTGTCCATGCGATAATCCTTGCGCTTAGCCCGTAGTCCCATTTTAATCTCGTCTTGAATTCGCTCTTTCCAGGTAGGATGTCCCCGCTGCTTCCCGCCAATGTAGGCTTCGTCAGCTTCGATGATGCCTTTTAGTTGGCCCGGGTTTTTCTCTTGCATGGCATAGCGAATACGATGGCACATGAACCAAGCCGCCTCATAGTGTAGACCGAATTCCCTATGGATTTGGTGAGCGCTAACGCCCTTCTTTGAGACGCACATCCGGTACATGACCATTATCCAAGTGCGAAGAGGAATCTTGCTGTCCTCAAAAATAGTGCCTTTGGTAACCGAGAACTGTCGTTTGCAAGTCTTGCACTTGAAAATGTGCCTAGGGCCGATAGGCTTTCCGCTCTTGCGGACACTGGGCTTCACTTCGATCCTGTAGGCTTCTTCCCCTTTGCAATCAGGGAACGGGCACTGAGGGCCATGGGGCCATCTTATACGCTCCAGCATCGCCCTAGCATCGGCCTCGGTTAATGTACCATCCGTCAGCTTGATTACTTCACCCTTGGGATTTGGTTCTCCATGCATCTTACGACTCCACTAACTAAACTATAGTCAGTGTAGCACATTATTTAGGGTGTGTCAAGCCGATAATTGCCGCCAACCTTGACGTAGTCCACCGCCGATGTTAGTATATTCTACTAAAGTCGTTGCTCCTACCAATATTAGGTATTTCAAATGGCTTCTTTGACAAAAAAGGAAAGGGTGATAGCCGCTTTAAGTGGCCAGCCAGTGGATAGGGTGCCCACCAGTTTTTGGGGGCACGATTATTTAAGGGAGTGGTCGGCCTCGGGTCTGGCTGAGGCTATGTTAGAGGCTCATTCTCGGTACGACTGGGACTTCATGAAGGTCAACCCTAGGGCTTCTTATTATGTGGAGGACTGGGGCTGTAAATTTAAGCCTTCAGGTCATCCCCATCGTAGCCCCGTATGCGTAAAGTACGCCGTACGTGAGCCGGGGGATTGGGAACTACTTCAAGTACTTGATCCTTACAAAGGGGCTTTAGGGGAGCAGATCCAAGCCTTGCGTCTCATCGGGTCTGGTCTAAAGGGCGATGCTCCTTATGTCCAGACGGTCTTCTCCCCCCTCTCGGTGGCCGGCCGCCTGGCTGAAGGGGGCGAGGAAAGGGTCAAAGGGTACATGAAAGAGGCCCCTCAAGCCCTGCACCAGGGGTTGTTGGTCATCGCCGAAACCTTAGCTCAGTACGCTAAAGCTTGTCTTGAGGTGGGAGCCAGCGGCATATTCTTTGCCACTACCGCCTGGGCCACTTATGATCTTCTCAACGAAGAGGAATATCGAGAGTTTGGTCTAAATTATGACCTCAAAGTTTTGACAGAGGTGGCCCAGGCTACTTTCAACATTCTCCACATTTGTCGCGACAATAACATGTTCGATCTGTTGGCTGATTATCCGGTCGCTGCCATTAACTGGGCGGCGACTTTGTCTGGCAATTCTTCGCTGCAAGAGGGCCTAAAGCGGACTGACAAAGCGGTTATGGGGGGTATTAGCGAGAAGACCATTCTAAAAGATGGTCCTCTCGAGGCCATCGCTGCTGAGGTCTACGCTGCCTTGGAGCAGACCCAGGGTCGGCGTTTTCTTCTGGCACCTGGGTGCTCCATCCCCACCGATGTTCCCTCTGACAACCTTGATCTCGTCAGGAGGGCTTTGAACCAGTGGCCTAAGCCATGGCAGTGCTAGAAGTCCATACACATATGTCTGTCATCACTAACGAGTTGGCCCTGTGGAAACCAGCAAAAGACACCTTCCTTACTATAGGTGTTTTTGATGGGGTACACCTAGGTCATCAGCATCTGATTAAGGAACTTAAGCGGCGAGCTGACGCTGAGGATGTTCTCAGCGTTGTGGTAACCTTTAATCAACATCCCCGCTCGGTTCTGGGCCGGCAGGCTGCCTTGCCCTATCTAACTAATGGCAAAGATCGGGCTCAGCTTCTCCAAGGGTTAGGTGTTGACAGGGTCATAACCCTACCTTTTACTACAGAGGTGGCGCAACTTACCGCTAAGCAATTCGTTGATCTGCTGCGGGAGCACTTGAGGATGCGGGGCCTGGTCATAGGCCCCGATTTCGCTCTGGGACGAGATAGGGAGGGCAATGCTGATCTTCTGGGCCGTTTAGCGGTAAAGGGCAATTTTCGGGTCCACGTGGTAGCGCCTCTGGTTTTGGATGGCCAGGTGGTCAGTAGCACCGCTATCAGGCAGGCCTTGGCTGAGGGGGACATGGCCAGTGTTGCCAAATGGCTGGGGCGTCCCTTCAGCTTGAGGGGTAAGGTGGTGGCAGGAAAGAGGCGAGGTCAGTTATTGGGTTTCCCCACCGCCAATCTGGCGGTGAACCCTCAGCACGCGTGCCCCGCCGATGGTGTGTATGTTGTCCTTGCTTACTTCGATGGTAAAGTCTTAGGGGGGGTAACCAATATTGGAACTCGGCCTACCTTTGAGGATGGGCCGCGAACGGTGGAGGTGCATCTTTTGGATTTTCAAGGAGAGCTATATGGCCGCGAGATGAGAATAGAGCTTCTGAGACGGTTGCGGCCGGAATTGAAATTCGCCACGGCGGAGGAGCTGGTGACTCAAATGAGACGGGATGTGGCCCAGGCTAGGGCCTTTTTGGAGGCATAATGAATATTGGTGAGGAATTGCGGCCGCTTTTGCGTCGGGGCGTGGCGGAGGTCATTTTTGAGGAGGAGCTGGTGAGGCTTCATCATAGTGGCCGGCCGTTACGGATTAAATACGGTGTGGATCCTAGTCGCCCCGATCTCCATCTGGGCCATGCTGTATGTCTGCGCAAGCTGCGTCAGCTACAAGATTTGGGGCATGAGGTCATCTTCATCGTGGGTGACTGGACAGCCCAAATCGGCGACCCCAGCGGCCAGTCCACCACTCGCCTCATGCTCTCTGCCGATGAAGTGCGGGCCAATGCCGAAACCTACCTCCAGCAGTACTTCAAGATCGTGGACAGAAGCAAGACCAAGGTCGTTTGGCAAAGCCAGTGGTTCAGCTCCTTCACTCTAACCAATATCATCCAGCTTACCAGTCGGTTCACTGTAGCGCAGCTTTTGGCTCGAGAGGACTTTGCTCGCCGCTACGAATCGGGGCGTCCCATCGCCATAACCGAGCTCCTGTATCCAATGCTTCAGGCCTACGATTCGGTGGCTATTGAGGCCGATGTGGAGTTGGGGGGGACCGACCAAAGGTTCAACTTCCTGGTAGGCAGGGAGCTCCAGAATATGATGGGCCAACCCCCGCAACAGATCATACTTATTCCTCTTTTGGTTGGCACCGATGGTACCCAGAAAATGAGCAAGAGCCTAAATAATTACATCGCCTTCAGGGATACCCCTCGGGAGATGTATGGCAAGTTGATGTCCATCCCCGACCATCTTATATTGCCTTATTTTGAGCTGGTAACTGACGTTTCCGATGCTGAGTTGGAGGGCTTTCGGCAGCGGTTGGCAGAGGAATCGCTAAATCCCATGCTTCTGAAACAACGGCTAGCCCGAGAGATCGTCTCCCAGTTCTACACTTCTAAGACGGCCGAAGAGGCGGAGAGGCATTTTATTAAGGTCTTCCAGAGGCGGGAAATCCCTGAAGACCTCCCTGAGCGCGTATTGCATCCTGGTCAGTTGCGAATACCTCTCCAAATCTTCCATCATGGCTTGGAAGGTACACCTCACCATAGGGAGGAAGAAGCTCGTACTTTGGCCGATGTGGCCGATCTATTGGTGACCACAGGGCTTGCTCGAAGCCGTGGCGAGGGCAAACGGTTGGTGGCTCAAAGGGCCGTGGAGATAGATGGCAAAGAGGTTCTGGGCAGCATAGCCTCGGTGCGGGATGGCAGCGTTATTCGCGCTGGCAAGCGGCGCTTTGTGAGGCTGAGGCTGGTGGAAGACGAAAAGGCTTAGTCTTTTTCTCTTTCCTTTTTGGCCTGATCAATAACCTTCTGAGCAATGTGGGCCGGCACCTCTTCGTAGTGACTGAATTCCATAGTGTAGGTGCCCCGGCCCTGGGTAAGGGAGCGAAGCTCAGTGGCGTAGCGAAGTATCTCGGCCTGTGGGACTTGAGCTTCGATGACAGTGACCCCATCCTCAGGCGATGTGCCCAGCACTTTGCCGCGTTTGGTGTTTAGGTTGCCCATGATATCTCCGGTGAGATTCTCAGGTACTCTAATTTGTATATTCATTATGGGCTCGAGGAGAATGGGCTGCCCTTGGCTTAGGCCCTTGGTTAGGGCGTGGGCTCCGGCGATCTTGAAGGCGATATCCGAAGAATCCACGGGGTGATAGCTGCCATCGTAGAGGGTTGCCCTGACATCGACCACGGGGTAGTGGGCTAGTACACCTTCCTGTCGCGCCTCTAAGACCCCCTTTTCCACCCCTGGGATATAGTTTTTGGGCACCACTCCTCCTACCACCTTCTCTGTAAATTCGAAGCCAGAGCCCCTAGGTAAAGGGACTAGTTCCAGGAATACATGTCCATACTGCCCGTGGCCCCCGGTCTGTTTTTTGTGTTTGTACTCGGCCTTCACGGGGATGGTGATGGTCTCTTTGTAAGCGATTTTTGGAATCTCGGTTACGACTTCAACCCCAAATTTACGCCGCATTCTCTCCACTGCCACGTCCACATGGGTCTCCCCTAGGCCGGAAAGGATGGTTTCGGCGGTGTCCGCTTCTCGATGGAGGCGTAAGGTGGGGTCTTCCTCTGTTAATCGAGCTAGGGTTGTTCCCATCTTATCTAGATCAGCCTTAGTTTTGGGATATACAGCTATATTGAAAGTTGGGACAGGAAATTCAATGCCAGGAAGGCGAAGAGGATGATCTGGGCCACAAAGGGTGTCTCCGGTGCTGGTTTCAGCCAACTTGGCTACAGCACCTATGTCTCCAGCCACCAGGAAAGGGGCGGACAATTGGGTTTTGCCCCGGAGCATAAAAAGCTGGCCGATGCGCTCCCCCCGGTTTTTGGGGGAGTTCCACACCTGGGAATCACTATGAATAGTTCCCGAGTAAAGTCGGAAATAGGTTAATTTGCCTATGTAGGGGTCGGCGGTGGTTTTGAAAACAAGGGCAGCTAAGGGGGCACCTGCTTCGGGAACTAGGGATTCCACTTCACCAGTGGTCGGATTAGTAGCCGAAGGCTGTGCTCCCTCTTTAGGAGAAGGCAGAAGATCACAAAGGGCATCCATGAGGGGACTAATCGCCATATTCGGTAAGGCTGCCCCAACCAATATGGGCACTAAGCTTCCCTCTTTGACTCCCTTCCTTAAAGCAACGCGTAGCTCTTCCTCGGTTATAGTCTCTCCCTCTAAATACCTATTGAGAAGCTCGTCATCTTTTTCTACCACTGCCTCTATCAATTTCTCATGATAACCATCGGCTTCCTGGGGTAGCGAAGGAGTTCCCGCTTTTTCGGAGCCATGAATCTTCAGGGTAGTAAGGTCAACTACACCGGCAAACTCCCGCTGAGAGCCTATGGGAATTTGTATGGGGACGCAGCGAGATCCGAACTGGCTTTGTATTTGTTGGACGACGCGATAGAAATCGGCGTTTTCCCGGTCCATCTTGTTAATGAAAATCAGGCGAGGCAGAGAATGAGCTTCCAGGTAGTCCCATATTTGCGTTGTGCCCACCTCCACGCCGGAGGCAGCACAAATTACTAGAACGGCACCATCAGCTACTCGAAGTGCTGCTTTGACCTCACCCACGAAGTCGGCATAGCCTGGGGTGTCGATGATATTGAGCTTGGTGTTTCCCCAAGGACAGAGCAGCAGGGAGAGGCTGATGCTGATCTTGCGTTTTACCTCATCGGGGTCGTAATCGGAGGTAGTGGTTCCCTCCTCCACCCGTCCCAGCCTATTGATGGCACCGGCGGTAAAAAGTATAGCCTCGGCCAAAGAGGTTTTGCCCGCGCCGCCATGGGATAAAAGGGCCACGTTACGTATTTGTTCCGTTGCGTAGTTCTCCATCGGCTCTTCCCCTTCTTCGTCTCAGCTCTCTTATAGGATTTTACCCTATAGCTTCTTTTCTGGCAACGCTACTTTTTGTGGACTAATAGTGTGGTGGGCCACTGCTGTGGGGGAGGAAGGTAGTGGGGGCAATGGACGATGTCCAGAAGGCCTGATATAATGCTAGCCTCTACCTTAGCTAGAAGCGGATAGTCGCCTAATGAGCAGTAGACGATTTCGTTTTGTCTTGGGCCTGTTAATAGGGGTGGCCCTGCTCTTCGCTGTGGCTAGGTTCGTCAACTTGGCCAAAGCCTTGGAGGAGTTC
>JACQTR010000039.1 GCA_016210705.1 Chloroflexota bacterium
CCGTTATAATCCGAACGGAGCAAGGAAGAGAACTTTTCGCCGCTGCCGAAGCTGACGGCGCGATCAGGTCTAGACCATTGCCCGACTCCGCCATCGCCCATCTGCGGGAGGCATCGCTACAAAAGAAGCGTCGTGCTATTGAGAACATAGCAAGTATCACAAATGACCAACAGAACCTTTTATACCTGAAATTGCGAGACGAAGATAGAGCTGGATTAACAAAATAGGAGGGCTCTGGTGCCGGGTGTGGAAATAGATAAGCCAGGTCAAAGGCTTTTACTTACAGGAAACGAAGCTATAGCCAGAGGGGCCATAGAGGCAGGAGTTAGCTTTTGTTCGGGCTATCCAGGAACCCCATCTTCAGAGATCATTGAAACCCTCTCCAAAGTAGGCAACGCTTACAACCTTCACGCCGAGTGGTCTACCAATGAGATAGTAGCTATCGAGGCCGCTGGTGCTGTCGCCTTCGCCGGTCTGAGGTCCATTTGCAGTATGAAGGCCCCTGGGGCCAACGTTTCCTCCGACTTTATTTTGACTTCCAACGTAACCGGCACCCGGGCAGGTTTCGTCATTGTCATGTGTGATGACCCAGCCGCCCATTCCAGCACCAACGAAGAGGATTCCCGAAGCTACGCCCGATTAGCCGATATACCTTTGTTAGAGCCAGCTACGGCCCAAGAGGCCAAAGATATGACAAAATGGGCCTTTGACCTCTCCGAAAAACTGGGGATCTTTTGTATCCTACGCAGCGTCACCAGGATCTCTCACGCCCGCAGCGACATCAAGCTTGGCGAAATCCACCGGCCAGAGCGAACTCCTAGCTTTACCCCCCAAGACCGCTACGCAGCGAAGCTCCCCTCAGTAGAGCAACACTTTCAGCTTCACAAAAAACTAAAACAAGCCCAAGAACTATTCGAGGAGTCAGAATTCAATTGGTATACCGGCCCAACGGATGCTAATTTTATCATTATATGCTGTGGAACTGCCTGGCTTTACTCTCGAGAAGCCCTGGAGATCCTAGGCCTTAACCACGAGGTTGGGATATTGAAACTGGGCACAACTTGGCCACTTCCGGAGGAATTGATAACCAAACACCTACAGCATGCCCGAAACGTTCTAATCGTTGAAGAGACCGATCCTTTCTTGGAACAAAACGTAAAGGTTCTGGCAGCAGAGTTACCGAGTAGAGGTATAGGCCCCATAAATTTCTGTGGTAAGAGGTCGGGTGACATCCCCGCCGTTAGCGAAATAAATGTCGACTTAGTAATTAAAGCACTAACCAAACTCAAGGGCAAAGCCTACACACCCCGGGAGCAGCCTTATGCTGAAAAGGCCCGGGAGGCTGTGGAGTCTCTAGCCCCCAAACGAGCTCTTGCCTTTTGCCCTGGTTGTCCACACCGAGCATCCTTTTGGGCCATAAAAACGGCCTTGAAATGGGATGGACGCGATGGAGTGGTAATGGGCGATATTGGGTGCTATTCTCTGGGAACAGGCCCTGCGGGATTCTACCTGTCGCAGACCTTACACTGCATGGGCTCGGGGCTTGGAAATGCCAACGGCCTGGGGAACCTTCGAAAGTTTGGTTTTGATCACCCTGTAATAGCTATTTGTGGTGATTCAACTTTCTATCACGCCGCCATTCCTGGCTTAATTAATGCCAAACACAATGGTGCCAATGTAGTACTGGTATTACTGGACAACAGCGCTACGGCGATGACCGGCTTTCAACCCCACCCAGGGATAGAGCTCAATGCCATGGGTACACCTGCGCCCGCAATTCAGCTCGAGGATATCTGCAAGGGAATCGGCATCGAAGTTCATGTACGCGACCCCTTTGATCTGAAAGCTGCTGTCGAGGACTTGTACCAAATGCTTCAACAAGACGGTGTAAAGGCAATGATATTCCGAAGAAAATGTGCCCTTGTAGAAGTACGGGAAAGTGGAACAAAAAAAAGAGTTTATATCAATGCCGAAAAATGCATTGGCGAGGATTGTGGGTGCGCCCGATTTTGCAGCCGAGTCTTCAAATGCCCGGGCTTAACCTGGGATTGGGAAACCAGAAAGGCTATGATCGATGAGGTGGTGTGCAATGGATGTGGAGCATGCGTACAACTGTGCCCCGGAAATGCCATTGCAGCCGAGGAGATCTAGGGGATAGTATAAATGAAACAAGACCCTTTGAACATAATCGTCGCTGGAGTAGGTGGGCAAGGAAATATACGAGCCTCTGAAATCATCGGCACTGCTGCAGTTCAGAGTGGTTTTCGGGTAACTATTGGCGAGACGTATGGGGCCGCACAAAGGGGAGGCTCGGTTATGAGCCACATAAGGATCTCCGAGAAATCCCAATACGGCCCATTGATACCAGAGGGGCAGGCCCACATCGTCCTCGGTCTTGAGCCCGCCGAGGCACTAAGGGTCATAGGCGATTTCGGAAATCCTTTGACAAAAGTTATCGTAAACCCAAGGCCTATTTATCCTGTAGATGTTCTTTCTGGTGAGTTAAAGTATCCACCGGTAGAACAGATCACAGCTAAGATAGAAAATCTGGTAGATACGATTCACGTGGTGGAAACAACCGAGTTAGCCAAACAAGCAGGAAATGCCTCGGCACAAAATGTGGTCATGGTGGGATGTTTAGCTGGATCTGGCTGGCTACCGATGCGAGTTCAGGGCCTTGAAGAGGCCATTCGAAACATATTTCGTGGAGCACTTATCGAACTTAATCTGCAAGCCTTCAGGTTAGGGTTAGCAGCCGCCGCTACAACTACGAAAAATAGACCATAGGCGCTGCGCCTCGCTAACTTACCCCAATGTACAAATTGTCCTGAGCTTGACAAAGAAAGCTCCCTGGAATAATATCGATAGGGTCGTGCTACACGGGGAGCTAG
>JACQTR010000036.1 GCA_016210705.1 Chloroflexota bacterium
AACGAGATCGGCACCATCGAACCCATAGCCGATATCGCCAGAGTAATACGGAGTCGAGCCAAGGCTTTGGGGCACCAGATCATATTTCACACTGACGCTGTTCAGGCCCCCGGGGCACTAGAGTTAAACGTGGATCAGTTGGGTGTGGATATGCTAAGCCTCTCCTCCCATAAATTTTATGGGCCCAAAGGGGTGGGCGTGCTCTATATCCGCCGCGCCACCCCCTTTATGCCTCAGCAGACAGGCGGGGGCCAAGAACGCCATCGAAGGGCGGGAACTGAGAATACGGCAGGTGTCGTGGGCACCGCGGTGGCGCTACAGATGGCGGCCGAACGTAAAGATTCCAATAGCGCCCATTGTCGCCGATTGCGAGATCGCCTCATTCAGGGCATCCAATCCACCATCGATCGCTCTCGCCTTAATGGTCACCCCACGCAACGCCTCCCCAATAACGTGAACTTCGCCTTTGAATTCGTGGAAGGAGAGTCAATCCTCCTCAATCTGGACATGGCGGGGGTGGCGGCCTCCAGCGGCAGTGCCTGTACCTCGGCCTCTTTGGAGCCCTCGCACGTCCTCATTGCCATTGGCCTCTCTGCCGAAATCGCCCATGGCAGCCTGCGCCTTACTGTAGGCATCGATAATACCGAGGAGGAAATAGATTACGTACTATCCCTGCTGCCAGGCATAGTGGCCAAGCTGAGAGCCATGTCGCCCTTGGCCGCCGGGGCCTTAACCGAGACCGGAGGAGTCTAAAAATGTATAGCGACTTAGTCATGGAGCACTTTGCCAACCCCCGTAACGTGGGGTCCATGCCCGACCCCGATGGCGTTGGCCTCATGGGCAATCCCGTCTGCGGTGACTTGATGAAGATTTTCATCAAAGTCGAGGATGATCGCATTACTGACATAAAATTCCAAACCTTTGGTTGCGGGGCCGCCATTGCCACCAGCAGTATGGTTACCGAGATGGTTAAAGGTAAGACCATTGATGAGGCCTTAGCCATCACCAACCGCACCGTGGCCGAGGCGCTTGGAGGGCTTCCTGCCAACAAGATGCACTGCTCCAACCTGGCCGCCGATGCCCTCCATAAGGCTATCGAAGACTACAAAAGCAAGGTTGCAGCCTAGTTTGGCCCATTGAGGAAGACCCGTGATGCTCACCAGCGATAGGTCTCACTTCTTCGGAGGCCAAGAGGAAGAAGAGGATATAGGGCTCACTTTAGAAGCTCAAATAGAGGCCCTGAAGCGACACTGGGCGAAGGGCAAAGAGCTAGAAGCCCGTGTTTCTTCCTTGATGGAGGCAGAAGAATGGAAGCGAGAGGCGGAGGTGATGGTGGCGGGGATCCCCGATAGCGCCGATCTCCTTTCTGCCCTTCTGAAAACCCCCTCGGTCAAAGAAGCCCAGGAAATCTTGAGCCAGGTTGTAGAGCTAGTCACCTCAAAAGCTCAGGCAGAGGTTAAGCCAAAGGTTCCCCCTACAACCACAGAAAAGGTAACAGAAACTCCCTCAACCTATATTGAGGATGCCACACACTTAATTAAGCGGATGCCCGGCTCACCAAAAGAAAGAGAGGAGCTGGAGACAAGCCTCCAAGCGTTACGCCAAGAACTGGATCGGCCCCATCCCCGCTGGCTCGAGGTACGAAAGCACGTCATCACTTTAGCCGGCTCTGATAAAGAAATCTTCTTCGCAGTATTACCCTGGCTCTTAGAGGCCCCAGAGACGATTAGTTAAAGAGTTTAGGAAGCAGGTACGGGTACGGCGCTGGGCTTGGGCACCGCAGCCTCACCCTTAATAGCCTCTACCAAGCGATAGGCTCTTTCCACCGCTTCCTCGGCTCCTTCTAGAACCAAGACCACCGAACCCTCCGAGCCGCCAATGCCTCCCGACGCTACATGGGTTGCTGTTACCCCAGTCAAGACCTTTAAAGCCTGTGTCTCGGTTATCACCTTAGCCGTCACCAAAGGCATAAGGCCTACCTTCATGCCCATGCTATATTTAACGCGGCGGATGCCCACTTTTGAGGCGGCCTGAATTACGGAGGGAATGAGCTTTTCCAGGCCCACGGGGGCAATGAGGTAGGACCCCCTAGAGATCAGGATAGATAGGACGGAGCCAATGGTACCTCCCGTCTCACCCCCCAACAGAATGCCCGCATTGCCCTCAATATCTACGGCATTGGCCCCTTTTATGAAGACATCTTCAGCATCAAAACCCCTAACGGCCTCCTCCAAAGCCTCATCCACTACTTGACCCTGGCGGATGACGTAGGGCTTCAGCATAACCCCCCTGGGGGTGACCCGAAGGCGCCCGTCGGTGATGATCCCCGCCGCATATTCGGCCTTGGGAACGACGATCCCTATGAGCTCCTCAGCCACAAAGGCGTTGGTGGTGCCACGAGCAACAATGACTGTTCCTTGGTTCAAAGCCCTTTTTACCTCGGGTAAGGCGGCCACCCCTTTGCCAATAAGTCGTTTGGATTCGGCAGGGGTGAGAACTACGGCGGCGCAAGTGGATCCTAGGGATGGCCCCTCTTCTGAGAGGCTAGAAACTTCGTAAAACACGCTTCCCTCCGTCCGATAGACCTAATCCCTAGGCATATTAGCACGCCCAGCTGAATTCTTACAACTGATTTCTCTGGTTGCTGGCCAATGTGGTTTGCGCTATAATCCCCCTCGAAGTGCTGGACCTGGCCATCGTCATCGTCAGTTACAATGTCTCATCCTTCCTCGAAGGGTGTCTACGCTCTCTTTATGCCAGCCAAGGGATAACCTTCCAAGTATGCGTGGTGGACAACGATTCCGCTGACGACAGCGTGGACATGGTTAAAAAGGAGTTCCCCCAGGCTGTCGTAGTGGCAAGCGCCATCAATGGCGGTTATGCCTTCGGCAATAACTTAGGCCTAAAGCGATTGGGGTATACTTCCCAACCTCCACCGCCAGCTCGTTACGCCTTGCTCCTTAACCCCGATACTCTTCTCGGCCCTCATAGCTTAAAGGATATGGTGGATTTTATGGACGCGCATCCCGAGGCGGGAGTGGCTGGCCCCAAGCTGGTGCGTCCCGATGGCAGCTTGGACTTGGCCTGCCGCCGCAGCTTCCCCACCCCAATGGTCGCCCTTTGCCAAATGCTGGGACTAGCCAAGCTTTTCCCCAAGAGCTCACACCTAGCTCGTTATAACCTTACCTATTTGGACCCCGACGCCATGGCCGAGGTGGATTCAGTGGTCGGGGCCTTCATGATGGTACGCAGTCAAACCATCGAGGAGGTGGGGCTCCTGGGCGAGGAATTTTTCCTTTACGGAGAGGACCTGGATTGGGCCTTTCGCATCAAGGAGAAAGGCTGGAAGGTCTACTACAACCCCGCCGTCACCGTTGTCCACTATAAGGGTGAGAGTAGCCGTCAATATAGCCAGCGGGCAAATCGAGAGTTTTATCGAGCTATGCGTCTGTTCTATCGTAAGCATTATGCCAAGGGCACTTTTTTTCTTCTAGGCTGGCTGATCACCTGCGCCATTTACCTGGGAGGACTCCTGGCCTATCTTCGCAACCTTCTCCGTCCCCAGAGGCGCAAGGGGGTTGGCTCAGCCCGATCGATCAAAAGACCAAAGGGAGCCCTGGAGCTCTAGATCGTATTTTTATCGTGACAGCGAAATCCTTACCCCCCGGCGGCATCACAGCAAAGGAAACTTCCTCCTCCTCAGAAATAAAGGAGTTGGCTGGTTTTTTTACCCCCTTCTCAGTGGGTGTGCCCCAACCCTGGGTAGCTGACTACAAGGGCATTCGCTACCCCGGCGAGGTCATAGTGGCCGAGGCCTGGCAGGAGGAATGGGGGCAAAAGCTTATCCAGCCTGACCGCCACTTTCGTATCGTGGTGCTTACCGACCAGCAAGAGATTCCTCCCGATAGCATAAAAGACAGCCGCATTGCCCTCTGCGTCCCGGGAAAGCCATCAGTGCAAACCGAGCGAATGGCTCAGGAATATAGGGCTATTAAAGAACGACGAGGGGCCTACGAGGTGAGAGACTCAAAAGAGGAAACCGCGGCGGTTCAGGAGCAGGAGATGACAGCTAGGCTAGGGGAGGAGCAACGACTCACTTATGCCCAAGGCCAGGTTTGGAGCAAAGCGCCTATGGGTCTTGAGGGAAGCCAGGTGTTTGCCTCCACCGTTGACGAGGGGTTCAACCTACTAGCTCAGGCACTTTTAGCCCACTGTTATGCCCAACGGCCCATCACCCTCCACCCCTTACCCCAGGTTTTGACACACCGTGAGGTAGGCCTAGTTTACGAGGGCCTCTTTGGGCCTAAAGGAGACCCTGCCGCTGAAAAAGCCGTAGGCGATTTTGCGGTGGCTTTGGGTCTGGCCCATCCATCCAATCCCCACCGCTTATCCTCTAAGGATTGTCCCCTTTTCCCTATACTGGCGGCTAGGTTGGCCGAAGGCCAGGGGCATCTCTCAACAGGTGATTTGTACCTAGAACTTTCAGAACGCTATGGCCTAACCTGGCCTCTTATCACCCTTTACCTTCTCACCTACGTCCACTACGCCGAGCCAGCGGTAGAACTCCACCTCAAGCCTAACCATGAGGTGATGTTATGGGATCGAGAAAGGTTCAACGAAGATACACTTACTGCCCTCACCTGCCTCAGGGTTTGGTGGACTAAAGGGCTAGAAGAAAACTTCGATAGCCTTGTTTTAAGTAAGGATCCATGGTGGTGGCGAGTATACCCCTACGCCCAACTTATAAAAAAAGACTTGGAACAGGGTAACAGCCCGGAAGAGATGTCAAAGGGTGAGGAGCACTTGGTTGCCGCCCTTCACCAACTGGATGGGGCCATTACTGCGTTAAAAGGCGAGCTTAAGTCATCAGGGTTGGGGGTAGTGCCAGAGGTTATGAAGGAGGCTCTGCGACGCCTAGCTGGCCTATCGAAAGCCGCCAGCGGCGAGGATTTTTATGTCGCTGCGCGAAGGGAGTATAATACCCCTGAGGCTCTAGCCGCCGATATGGGGCTCTATGAAGGCCTAGCCCAATGGCGGGCCATAGCCTCGGAGGTCGTGGCGGTCAAAGCATATTTAGAAGAAGCGACGGTGGCTGAAGGCGAGATGGCTATGGATAGGGCCTCCCTTTTAGGGCAGTTGACCTTGACCAACCTACTGTCCCAGCCCCATCTCTGGCCCAGCGTTAAGGCCCTTTTTGATTGGTTTAAAACTCGTTACCGCACCGCTTATCAATCACATCACAGACGCTATCACCAAGAGTTGGCTAAATTGCACGAGGACTTAGAAGAGGCTAAACCTCAGCTCATGGCCCTAGCTCGTCTCAACTCCATCGTAGAGCTGGGCCCACCTCTTGGAGAGGAGCTCCAAGGGCAATACCTTCCGCTACTGACCATTACAGCCTCCTGCCCCGCTGGGAACAAGGAGGAAAGCCTGGCTGGGGAACAACCTTTATGCCCCCACTGTCGTTTATCAATGGGGGCAGAGACGCCGGCCAAAGGAGTGGGATACTTTTTGAAGCAATTGGCCAAGGCTTTAAGAAAGCAACAGCACCGCTTAAGCTCCGAGACCATTAGGCAGATTCTTGCCCAGAGGGGCGAGAGGCGCATCGACAGGTTTCTTAAGGTGGTTCAGGCTAGCGATTTATCCCCCTTGGTGAACACCCTAGATGATGAGCTAGTGACCTTCCTGCGCCAGTTGTTGGTGGCTCCCAAACCAGATAATGATGAAGGCTAAATTGTTGGTGGCTTTCGGCTTAGTTATGGCTATCATTGATATAGCTATGATCATCTTCTCCATTAACCTGGCCTATCGCTTGCGCTTCCAGAGCGGGCTCATAAGTTATACTATCTTTCATTCCTGGAGTAATTACATAGGGCTTGGCGTGTTAGAAGCCACCATCTATCCCCTAGTTTTCGCCCTAAGGGGAATGTACCGTTTTAAGCGCAGCTTATCTGTAATCGATGAGTTGCAAAAGGTTTTCATCTCAGTGTCGGTAGGCTTTGTCCTCACTCTGGCAGCTAGCCCCTTCGTATTGCGCGATTTTGAGTATTCCCGCGCTCTCTTGGTCTTCGCATGGCTTTTAGCCATCCTACTCATTTGGGTAGCTCGGCTGGGGCAACATGGACTCTATCGCCTCCTTCTTCGTCGGGGCGCTATTGAAGACCGAGCCCTCATCGTGGGCACTGGGGAGATGGCCAAGGTGATTTGGCAAAAAATTCAGGGGGCGCCGGCTTTGGGCTATCGGCCCCTGGGCTTTGTTAGTGCCAACACCACCGCCGGAGAGTCTAGCCAAGTTACTCCCATTTTGGGAACTTCGGAGGAGTTAAGCACTATCGTTAGGCGCCATGGTGTTAGCGAGGTTATTATTGCCGAACCCTCCCTATCTCATCGACACATCATGGACATCGTAGACATGTGTCAAGGGGAGCAGGTAAATATCAAAGTCTTTCCCGACATCTTTCAGATTGTCTCCTCCGAGGTTACTACCACTGACCTGGACGGGTTGCCCATGGTCAGTGTCAGGGACGTGGCCCTTCGCGGCTGGAATTTAGCTTTAAAGCGGGGAGTAGACATACTCCTCAGCGGCGCAATCCTTATTATCCTTTCACCACTCATGTGGCTGATAGCCCTATTGATTAAAGTAACATCGCCCGGGGCTCCAGTCTTGTACTTTCAAGAACGGGTAGGGCTAGATAGTAAACCCTTTCCCGTGATAAAATTTCGCTCTATGATCCCTGGGGCTGAGACGGAGACGGGTCCCGTCTGGGCACACAAAGGAGACCCGCGCATTACCCGCTTAGGAGCTTTCCTACGCCGCTTCTCCCTGGATGAGGTGCCCCAATTCATTAACGTCTTTTTTGGTGAGATGAGTTTGGTAGGCCCCCGCCCCGAGCGCCCGCATTTCGTGGAGCAGTTCAGCCAGCAAGTCCCCCACTATTTGGAGCGTCATCGGGTAAAAGCAGGGCTTACTGGCTGGGCCCAGGTTAACGGCTTACGGGGTAATGTCAGCATAGAGGAGCGCACCGCCTACGACCTCTGGTACGTAGAAAACTGGGACTTGGGTTTGGATTTCAAGATCATGCTACGCACCCTAATGGCTATTTTTAGGGGCGAGAATGCATATTAAGTCACTGAGACAGAGCCAAGGCATAGGTTGGCTTAAAGCTAAGGTGCCTATGGCTGGCGGCGGAATCATACTCCTTATACTTGGGTTGTGGGCCAGTATGGCTTTGGGGCTAGAGAGTAATGAGCGTACTCCTGGGTCTTCAGAGGCTTATCAGTTTTTAGGACAGGCCACACCCACCCCTGCCTATTCTGTTTTTATTCCTCGAGTCATCGTTGAGCCAGTGGGACAACCGATTTCTATGCCCCAAGATATAAAAGGGGTAGTTTACAGCAAGGAAGGATTGCCCTTAGCCGGCTTGGCAGTAAGGGTTTCCTCCCCAGGATGGGAGGCCTTTGACTCCACCCGAGGAGATGGTAGCTTCCAGTTCACCCTGAATAAAGGGGAGTACAGCTTGATTTTAGTGAACCGTACCAGCCAGCCGGCCTTTATCGTGGTCGATGGCAATAACCGTATTAAGGTGGAGTTTTGGGAGACGCTCCCCGGGGTTACACCTACTCCTAATCCAACTTCCAAGCCCAGCCCAACCTCCACCTCCCTGCCCACTTTGGAGCCGAGCACCCCTGTCTCTACCCCAACCATCACTCCAACGACTACACCAGAGCCATGGGAAATAGAAACCCCAACTCCAGCCAAGACGCGAGCCACCGCCACTGCCACCCCTAAAACTACCCCTATTGCCAACACGCGAGGCCGCTTATCTACCGGTTCTCTACTTCCCCAAATTTCTATGAACTCTTGGGCTCGGCCCTTATTAATCGGGGCAGGAACCATGACTATGGCTTTTGTGATAGGGTTAGTGGTAACCATCCTGCGGCGGAGATAAAGCAAGGGCTAGAGTGGCCTCTATAGTGATCGTCGGTCTGGGGAATCCAGGCCAACTCTATAGCCGTAATCGCCACAATGTGGGCTTTCAGTGCCTCAATTACTTCGCCCGTCTTCATACTATTCCCTTCAAACAAAAAGGTACTCGCTCACGCTTGGGAATAGGAGAGGTCAATGGCATTCAGATCGTTCTGGCCAAGCCCCAAACCTTTATGAACCAAAGCGGCCTGGCGGTGGCAGCCTTGGCTCAAAGGTACCGACTTTTACCCCAGGATTTGGTTGTCATCCATGACGATTTGGACTTGCCCCTGGGCAAAATCAGGATCAGAAAGCGAGGCAGCTCGGGAGGGCATCGGGGCGTCCAATCCATCGTTGAACATCTGGGCAGTCAAGAGTTCCCCCGTCTGCGGGTGGGTATAGGTACCCCTTTGGCTAGAGACGAAGACTGGGATGCCGTTCAGCATGTCCTTAGCGATTTCACCGACGAAGAGTGGAGGGTGATCCAAGAGGTTTGGGCCAAGGTAGCCGAGGCATTGGTCTGCCTTCTCAGCCAAGGTATTGAAGCGGCAATGAATAAGTATAATTAGGTTCCTCGTTCGCGGGGATGGTGGTAAAATATAAAAAAGGGCTAGTCATGGCTGACTAGCCCTAAAAGTGTCGGACAGTAAGAATGAACATTTCTAGTCTCCTTGGCTTAGTCAAAGATACAACTTTTTACCAAAATCTGGCAGCGGCTATCCAAGCGCCCCAAGTAGATAAATCCATAGCCCTTTCGGGCGCTGCCCGGCCTGCCTTGGTGGCAGCCTTATGGCAAGGATTAGGCCGACCGTTGCTGCTAATGGCACCCCGCCCCGAGGATACTCGTCGTTGGCACGATGAACTTCAGGCCTGGTGCGGAAATGGGGCCCACATCTTACTTTTCCCCGAGCCAGATGTCCTGCCTTATGAACACCTGACCCCCGACGCCGCTTTGCTCCACCAGCGTCTGAGGGTACTTTTCGCCTTGAGCCATGGCCCATCCACTCCTTTGATCATTGCATCTCCCTACGCCGTCATGCAGAAAACTCTCTCCCCTGAGTCTTGGACCGCTACCTGCCAAACCGTGGCTGTGGGGTTCCATCTGAATAGAGAGAGGCTCCTCAAACACTGGCTGAGCTTGGGCTACCAGCGAGAAGAGGTGGTGGAAATACCAGGCACCTTAGCTTGGCGAGGGGGCATGGTAGACATCTATCCACCTCACGAGGATCGTCCGGTGCGCATCGAATTCTTCGGTGACAGAGTGGAGAGCCTCCGTACCTTCGATCCAACCACCCAACGTTCCCAAACTCTCATTCCCTCTTTAATCGTCGTACCGGCCCGTGAGATCATTCTACCTTCGAACGTGGCAGTAGAGTTGAACTTAGACAGTTGCTACCCCGAGGCCCAAAAGAAGATGGAGTCAGAATTGAGGCTGCTTCAGGAGGGTCAGCCTTTCCCTGGCTACGAATTCTACGCCCCCCTTTTCAATAACTCTACTATCCTCGATCATTTGGCCTCAGACGCCCTTCTCATTCTCGACGAGCCAGCCCTCATCGAGGCAATAGCCCAAGAATTAGAGGCTGAGGCTCAAGCCCTCAAACAGAGTGAGGAGGAGCAGGGCGAGCTGCCCCCCCACTTCCCCTCTCCCTACGTTGCTTGGTCGGCCCTTAAAGCCCATTTTGGCCAGCGTCTTCTTTTAGAGAGTTGGGAAACCGATGAACCGGCGGTTTTCCACCTTCTTCCTGGCTATGGGGGTAGATTGAAAACCTTCCTACACGATGTCCGCGGGCTGACAGATGCTGGACGCAGGGTGGTTATAGTCTCTCAACAGACCCGGCGCCTTTCTGAGTTAGCCGAGGATCAGGGAATAATCGCCGTGCCTGTGACTGAGGTTAAGGAGCCGCCAGCAGCAGGCTCCCTTCTCCTGATCCAAGGCTCTTTGGACGAAGGCTGGGCTATAGAGGAGGAAAGAGGGCTAAGCCTCTTCACCGATCGAGAGGTGTTTGGCTTTGTCAAAGAGCGACGTCGCGTACGGCGCCGGCTGGGAGGACGGCACGCCTTTACGCTCCCCCTGTCGGTGGGAGACTATGTGGTCCATGTGGAACACGGTATCGCCCGATTTGGTGGTTTGACACAGATGAGCCTGGATGGCGTGCAGCGAGAATATCTGGTACTGGAGTACGCCGCCGGCGATCGCCTCTATGTGCCCAACGACCAGATAGACCGGGTAAGCCACTATGTTGGCCCCAGCGATTACGAGCCGCCCTTGAGTCGATTAGGAACTCAAGAGTGGTCTCGAGCCAAACAGCGGGTACGGGAGTCGGTAGGACGCCTTGCCAAGGAGCTTTTGGCCCTTTACGCGACTCGGGAGGTCATCCCCGGCTTCGCCTTTTCTGCCGATACGGTTTGGCAGCAGGAGTTAGAGGCCTCCTTCCCTTACCTTGAAACGCCAGATCAGTTGGAGGCAATAAAAGCGATTAAAGCCGATATGGAAAGACCTCAACCCATGGATCGTTTGATCTGCGGCGACGTGGGCTATGGTAAGACCGAGGTGGCTCTACGGGCCACCTTCAAGGCAGTGATGGACGGTGCACAGGTGGCAGTCCTAGTGCCTACCACCGTCCTGGCTCAGCAACACTATGCCACCTTTAAGGAAAGATTGGGGGCTTTCCCCCTCACCGTGGAGATGCTGAGCCGATTCCGCTCGGGGAAAGAACAGGGGGCAGTAGTAGCGGGCTTACGCCAAGGCACCGTAGACATCTGCATCGGCACCCATCGCTTGTTGCAAAAAGATGTCGTCTTCAAAAACCTTGGTCTAGTAATTATCGATGAGGAGCAGCGGTTTGGTGTAGAGCACAAAGAGCGTCTCAAGCAAATGAGACGCGAGGTGGATGTTCTTACCCTCTCGGCCACTCCTATACCGCGCACCCTGCACATGTCTTTAGTGGGAGTAAGGGACATGAGCACCATGGAAACCCCCCCCGAGGAGCGTTTACCCATAAAAACCTATATGGGAGAATATCAGGATAAGTTAGTGCGGGAGGCCATAATTCGAGAGCTGGAGCGAGGCGGTCAGGTCTTCTTTGTCCACAATCGGGTTCAAAGCATTGCTGGGGTTGCTTCCCGATTGGAGGAGCTCGCTCCTGAGGCAGAGATCGCTATAGCTCACGGTCAGATGCCTGAAGAGCAATTGGAAAGAGTGATGGTAGATTTCGCTGCGGGAAAGAAAGACGTTCTGGTATGTACAACTATTATCGAGTCGGGCCTGGACATGCCCAACGTCAACACCCTCATCGTGAACGAAGCGAACCGCCTGGGTCTCTCCCAGCTCTACCAGCTTCGAGGGCGCGTGGGCCGCAGCTCGACGC
>JACQTR010000037.1 GCA_016210705.1 Chloroflexota bacterium
CCATGATTCTGGCTGGTGATATACACTCGACCCGTTAGGAGGTCGCGGACGGGGTGGTTGGCCCCGCGATGCCCGAACTTTAGTTTGAAGGTCTTGCCCCCAAAAGCCTGTCCAATAAGCTGCAGGCCCAGACAGATGCCCATAATGGGCTTGACGCCCACCAACTTTTCCACCGTTTTCACTACATAGCCCAGAAGGGCGGGATCTCCTGGGCCGGGAGATAGAACGATGCCGTCGGGCTTGAGGTTAAGGATCTCCTCGGCTGAGGCCGTGCAGGGCACCACCGTCACCGAGCAGCCTAGGCCGCGCAAGATGCGGAGGATATTGTACTTAAGGCCGCAGTCTACCACCACGATGTGGCCTCGATTTGGCGACACATCCGGGGGCGACCATTGGTAAGGCTGGGGGGTGGTGACCAGGCGCACGAAATCGATGCTGTCGTATCGAGGCGAGGTTTTGATGCGCTCCAGGGCCTCGTCTGGGGTCTCATCGCTGGTGATGGTGCCCATCATCACTCCCGCCGAGCGCAGGCGGCGAGTAAGGGCGCGGGTGTCTATCTCGCTGATCCCCGGTATGTTATGGGCGGCCAGGAACTCGTCCAGGGTTCTGGTGCTCTGCCAGTGGCTGGGCGTAGGACAATTTTCCCTGACCACCAGGCCGCTCACCTGAATCTTCTTGGACTCAAAATCGGCCTCGTTTATCCCATAGTTCCCTATCAAGGGATAGGTGAGAACCACGATCTGCCCGGCATAGGAGGGGTCGGTAAGGATCTCCTGATAGCCGGTCATGCTGGTGTTGAAGACCACCTCGCCATAGGCGCGGACGGGAGCCCCAAAAGAGTAACCTTGGAATATGGTACCGTCCTCCAGGACTAAGAGCGCCTTTTTAGGCACTCTGGCCCTCGAGGCGAAGAGAATCGTCTCGGTAGGCTAGGTTCCCAGCTACCACCGTGGCCATCACCTGGCCTTTTAGCTGGCATCCGGCCCAGGGGGTGTTCTTGCCCTTGGAGGCAAAGGTGTTGGGATTTACCACCCATTCCTTTGAGGGGTCGAAGATGGTGACATCGCCGGGCGCTCCCATTTGGAGAGTGCCTAGGCCCCAGGGCAAGGGTGAGGTAGGGAAGAGGGAGGCTTTCTTGATTTCAAGGATACGAACGGGCTCCCAGGTCAGCTTAGAGATGAGGAGCTTCAGGTCCAACTGGCCGCTATGGACTAAAGAGAGGAGACAGCCCAGGGCCGTTTCCAAGCCGCTGATGCCAAAGGCTGCGGCATCAAATTCGCATAACTTATCTACAATGGTGTGGGGAGCATGGTCGGTGGCGATGGCATCGATGGTGTCGTCCTTTAGAGCTTCTAGCAGAGCCTGCCGATCTTTTTCACTTCGTAGGGGCGGGTTGACCTTGGCGTTGGTATCGTACCAAAGAGCTGAGGCGGTATGGTGGGCGGTCTGAGTGCTAAAGCCCATGACCCTTTCCTCGGTCAAGGTCAGATGGTGGGGAGTGACCTCGGCGGTAACGGCCAACCCTTTATCTTTGGCGCGGCGTAAGAGGTCCACAGAGCCGGCGGTGCTTACGTGGGCGATATGGAGGCAAGCCCCAGTCAGTTCGGCCAAGGCGATGTCCCTGGCCACTATGGCCTCCTCGGCGGCAGCCGGTATCCCTTTGAGCCCCAGACGGGTAGCCACCCATCCCTCGTTCATGGCACCATCGGCGGAGAGAGCTTTATCTTCGCAGTGGTCGATAATGGGGCGGCCAAAGGCCAGGCTGTATTCCAGGGCATGGCGCATGAGGCGAGAGCTAGTGACCGGTTGGCCATCGTCGCTGTAGGCCATCACGCCTGCTGCTGCCAGCTCCCCCATCTCGGCCAGCTCTTCCCCTTTAAGTCCTTTAGATATGCAGCCGATGGGGTAAACTCGTACCACACCCTCGGTATGGGCCGTCCTTTGAACGTATTCCACCACGGCTTGGGAATCAACAGGGGGCTTGGTATTGGGCATACAGCACAGGGTAGTAAACCCTCCTTTGGCCGCTGCCCTGGTTCCGCTGGCTATGGTTTCCTTATCTTCGTACCCCGGCTGGCGCAGATGGCAGTGGAGGTCTACAAAACCGGGGCAAACCAACAGCCCTGAGGCTGGAATAACGGCGAATTTACCCAAGGGCCGTTTTTCTTTTAAGGGCTCCACCCAGGTGATCTTACCCTCAACTATATAAAGGTCGCCTATTGCGTCCAGCCCCTGGCTGGGGTCTAAGATGTGTCCGCCCTTTATAAGAAGGTTCACCCCTTGCCTCCCGTTACCATATAAAGGAGGGCCATCCGTACGGCGACGCCATTGGTCACTTGATCCTCCACTACTGATTGAGGCCCATGGGCCACCTCAGGGGTTATCTCTATCCCCTCGTTCATAGGGCCAGGGTGCATGACCAAAGCGTGGAGGTGAGCCCTGCTTAGGCGTGCGCTATTGAGCTGATAGAGCTGAATGTACTCGCGGAGGCTGGGCAAAAGCCCCCCCTCCTGTCGCTCCTTTTGTAAGCGCAAGACCATTACTACATCGGCCTCCTCCAGGGCACGATCCAGGTTCTCTTGAATCGTCAGAGGTGGAAAGGGACATTCCCCTCCCTTTAAGGGTTGAGGTCTCCTTAATTCCTGGGGGATAAGGGTGGGTGGGCCACAAAGCACCACCTGTGCCCCCATAGCGCTCAGGCCCCAGATATTGGAGCGGGCCACTCGGCTATGGAGTATGTCTCCCACAATAACTACTTTGAGTCCCTCGATGTGGCCCAGCTTTTCTCGGATGGTGTATAGGTCGAGAAGGGCTTGGCTGGGATGGGCATGGCAACCATCGCCGGCGTTGATAACGCTGATCTGTAGATGCTGGGCCATCAGACAGGGCACCCCCGATTGAAAATGGCGAATGACGATGACATCGGCTCCTAAAGCCTCTAAAGTGCGCATAGTGTCTATGATGGATTCTCCTTTGGCTACGCTAGCGGTAGAGGAGGTAACATTGACCACATCGGCGCCAAGATTTTTGGCTGCTAGCTCAAAGGAGACACGGGTGCGAGTGCTGGGCTCGTAAAAAAGGGTGACTATGGTCTTACCGCGTAGGGTGGGGACTCGCCTTATCTCTCGACTCAATATCTCCTTCATGGCGTCAGTGGTGGCGAAGATCAGCGCTATCTCCTCTTGGGAGAAATCATCGAGGTCGATGATATGGTGGCGCTCCATCTTTATGAGGCTGTTGGTTCTCATGTTTGTTCCCCGAAGATCAAAGCTACCTCATCACGGCCGTCGATTTCTTTCAGGCGTACTTGGATATCCTCTTGTATAGAGGTAGGGATGTTCTTGCCTACGTAATCGGCTCGAATGGGCAATTGACGATGACCTCTGTCCACTAGCACCATTAATTGGATGTCCCTGGGCCGTCCGAAGTCGATAAGGGCGTCAAGGGCAGCCCGAATACTGCGTCCCGTAAACAAGACATCGTCCACCAGAACCAGACGCTTCCCCGAGATATGTACTGGAATGTCGGTGCGCTGAACTATGTGGCGGAGGTCCAAAGAGGCCAAATCGTCTCGATAAAAACTGATGTCAAGGCTGCCTACGGGAACAGGGACGGCCTCGAAGGCCTCGATTTGTGCCGCCAGGCGCTGGGCTAGGGGCAATCCTCGGGTTTGCATCCCCACAAAAACTAAATCCTCGCAGCCCTTATTTCTTTCTACAATCTCGTGGGCAATACGAGTCAAAGCCCTTTTGATCTCTGTCTCAGACATAATGATTTTCTCAGACATAGAAAAAGTCTCTTGCCTTATTGGCAAGAGACTTTGTCCTTCTTTTTTGTTTTGGGATAAAATCCTGGCACGCTTACCCCTTTTCAGTCTCTCGGGACTGATTTAAAGGTTACACCCATCTACTTATCGTTGTTCAGTATAACACAGCTTTCTACCTGTTACAATGGGGTCGCCAAAAACTTTTGTAATGTTCGATAGTTTATTTGCCAACCTGATTGGCCAGGTAATTGTCTAAGCCAATTTGTTGGATCTGGGTTAGGTGAGCTTCGAGCGTGTTGGCGTGGCTCTCTTCATCTTCTAGATTATCTTCCAAAAGTTCTCGTGTGCCGTTGTCGCCAACCTCTCTAGCTACAGCAATGCCTCGGTTATAGCGGGTGATGGCATCCTTCTCAGCGTCAAGGTCGTATGCCAGCATCTTGTCCACGACGTCGCCGATGTGGAGTCCTAATTGGCGGGACATGTCAGGTTTGCCTTCAAGGTATAGAATACGGTCAATGATTTTTTCGGCGTGCTTCATCTCGGTGATTACTCGCTCCCTAGTAACGTGATAGAGAGCATCGTAACCCCAATTTTCACACATTTCAGCGTGCACAAAGTATTGATCGATTGCAGTGAGCTCAGCTATCAGTGCCTCACCTAACACCTCTAGGACTTTAGGGTTGCCCTTCATTTTTTGCCTCCTTTTCAAAAGTAATTGGGTTACTTTCAAGCAAGGGCTAAATTATCAAGAGACAGGGTAGAAAGCGGCCTCGGCTCGTTAACTGTACCTGCAAACCCTATGGTGTGTCAAGCCTTTTCTCCAAACGGCAAATTGTTAGGCGCGAGTTCCTCTAGGCCTGTCCCAATTTAATGTTAACTCCTACCAGTCCCTTTTTGCTCATGCTAAAATTGAGCTAGCTAGATTAAGGCAAGGATTAAGGTAATGCCCGCTAATTTGCCTCCTCAATATCACGATGCAGAGAAGCGTTTCCGCCTAGCTCGGAGCGTCACTGACAAGCTCCATGCCCTGGAGGAAATGATGGCCATTATGCCTAAGCACAAAGGGACTGATAAGTTACGTGCTGAACTCAGGGCTAGAATGGCTAGACTTAGGGAAGAAGGTGAGGAGCGGAGGACTATCGGCAGGGGACATCTTTACGAGGTTAAAAGAGAGGGGGCTGGTCAAGCCATTCTGGTGGGATTGCCTAATGCTGGCAAATCTCAGCTACTGGCAGCTCTTACCTCAGCCTCTCCAAGAATCGCCGATTTTCCTTTCACGACCCAGGTCCCCTTACCAGGCATGATGGATATCGAGGATATTCAGGTTCAAATTGTGGATATGCCACCGATAATCGCCTGGGGAAACCAGCCTTGGGTGGGATCACTTTTGAGAAAGGCCGATCTACTTCTCATTGTGGTCGATCTGGGAGGGGATCCAGTGGCCGATGTTGAGACCATTATCTCTCAGTTGGTTGCTTTGCATCTCAGGCCCTGGGGCAAGGAGCCGGTGGTTGCGGAAGAGTGGGAGGTACCTAAAAAGATTTTAATCATTGGCAACAAAAGCGATCTTCCGGCGTCCCGCCTGAACTATGCCAGGCTGGAGAGGCAGTATGCCGGCCAGTTCTCGACCATTGCCGTCTCAGGTGGATACGAAGTCGATTTGAGTAGGCTAAGAAAAAAGATTTTTCAGTCTCTGGATATAATTCGTGTATATACTAAAGCTCCAGGCCAAGAGGCTGATCGGACTAACCCTATCATTCTTAGGAGAGGGAGCACAGCCGAGGATGCTGCCGAGTCAATCCACAAGGACTTTCGTAGGCAGTTAAAATATGTTCAGGTTTGGGGCTCGACCCGGTTTGGTGGTCAGCAAGTCCCCCGCAACTACGTTCTAGCTGATGGCGATGTCATAGAACTTCATACCTAGAAGCTTGGCCAGCTTCAGATATGGCCACTTTCCTCTCGCCGCGCATAAATAAATTAAACGCTGCTATCCCTATGAATCCCATTAGAGCGGCGTAACGGAATACCCAGTTAATACCTAAGAGGTCGTTTATTACTCCCCCTACCATAGAACCTATGATAAAGCCAAAGGACATGGCCATGTTGAAGACACCCATGACCGAACCCATCCCCGCATCGCGGCCTTCTTCCACGGTTATGGCGTTGGCTGCGGGCACGGCCATGCTTTCGCAAACTGCCATAACGCCGAATAAGATCAGTAATGGAATAAAACCTCCTGCCCAAGGGACAAGAAAAATGCCCGTGGCCGAGGCTGTGATACCTAGGGTAATAAGAAGCACCCGATTGGCCTTATCAGCAAGCCGACCAAAGGGGTAGGAGAGAACGCCATTTAGGATAGACCGAGTTGAAATAACGAGGCCAGCTTGAATAGTGCTGGTCCCCAACTGGGTAACCATAAAAACTGCCAGAAAAGACATAACTGCACCATAGCTTAAGCCCGATAATGTTTGGAAGGTAACCAACCCTCGGATAGGGCGTCTCCGCAATATCTCCAAAAAGGGCTTTGCTGGATCTTTAGGGATCTGTTCATGTTTAGACAATCTATCTCGTGGCAGGAGCCACCAGACGATGAGGAAGCCTAGCGTGTTCAGGATGGCCATGGCTATAAATGGGGCATCGTCGCTGAGGGTATCTTTGAGAATTCCTCCTAATACAGGCCCGGCTCCAAAGCCAACCATGAAGCTGATATTGAACAGGCCCATATAAGTACCTTCACGACCTTGGGGAGCCAACAGCCCTATATAAGCATAGGCTACGGGGAACACCATAGCTGCGCCTACACCGCTGAATACGCGAAACAAGGTAAGCTCCCGATACGTGGGCGACCAGGCAAAGCCTATAGCTGCGAGGGTAAATATTAGAAGGCCAAACGACATAAAGGGTTTTTTCCCCAGTTTATCCGATAGCCTGCCCATAATGGGCATGAGAGGCGTTTGGGAAAAGGCAAAACCGGAAAATGCCAGACCTAACCAGATCCCGGTGGCCCCTCTTTCTTCGGCAAAAATAGGAAGAAGAGGGCTAACCATACCTATTCCGCTGGCAGCGATGGCCATGGCCAAAGATACGACAAGGAAGGGTCTATTGGCAGCCAGCCACTTGGTCATATTTGCCTGACCATTCGTTTTACTTTCCTGGGAGCGGCCAACCATATAAGGGCAACGGCAAGACATATGTTTAGGGCCACTAGGATTAAGGCTAAGCGATAGCTACCGGTCGCGTCGAAGATGTAGCCGCCTAATAGAGGTCCTAATGTGCCTCCCAGACCAAAACCGGCCACAATAAGTCCATTAATTGTACCAAAGCTCTTCCCTTGGAAAAAATCGGCGGCAATAGAGGCCTGGGTGGGAGGTGCCATCCCGAAGGCAAGACCTAGCAACAAAGCAAAAAAGTAAAGTATCCAGACAAAGGATGTATCATTAACCGTAAATAGAATGGCAAGAGCCAAAAGAAATCCAATGCCCCCCAAGGTGAAAGTCCATTCTCGGCCGATAACATCGCCGATAAAGCCTGCTAAACGTCCGCCTACTATGATGACGCCAAACAATCCATAAATGAAGGCAGCGAAATTTTGACTGTAGCCTACGCCCACCAGGAGGGCAGGAAAGTGAGTTATCACCAGTTGGAAGGATATGCCAAGCATCGCTAAGGATGCGAAAAACAATAACCAAAAACGATAGGTCTTCAGTGCTTTAGCAAGGGTCCACTCTTCAGCGCCCCAATTCTTAGATGAAGTCATTTCGTGTTCGATTGGGTTTATAGGGTCAGTTACCGTAACTGATTTAGGCGCAGGAATACCATCGGGGTACAAAGCCATCTCTTCAGGCTTGTTTTTCAGAAAAATCATTATAGGGAGGATCACAGCTACACATAAGAAAACCAATATTAGATAAGCTCCTCGCCAACCCAAGCTGGATATTAGAATTTGAGCAAGAGAACCTATGATAAAGCTCGCTCCATTGCCGGCCAAGGCTATGCCCATGGCTTGACCCCGTTTTTGTATAAACCAGTTAGAGATAATTGATGCGTGGGGTACATATCCGCCTAAAGCCATACCAATGGCTATCACTCCGTAGGTGAGATAGAAGTGCCAAGGTGCATTGGCTAAGCTGCTGGCCGCCAAACCTATGGCAACGATAAGGACGCCCGTAGGTATTACTTTTTTGGGCCCCCATCGGTCGCTTAGAAATCCGGCTAAAGGAGCACAGACTCCGTAAACTACAATATTCGTGGAATATATGCCGGCGGTAGTGGCCCGACTCCAGCCGAAATCTTTCAGAATGGCTACGAAAAAAATAGCGAAGGAAAAACGCGAGCCATAAACTATAGCAAGGGTGGCAACAGTAACAGCGACAACCACCCATCCATAAAAGAACGAAGGCCTCTTATTAGCAGGCATCCAGTTTCAGCAACTTTCTAAAGGATTTTTACGGTCTCCCCAAATGGGCAAGCAGGGCGGTAATGCAACATAGGTAGCGTCCCTGGCAGGATTCGAACCTGCGACCCACTGCTTAGAGGGCAGTTGCTCTATCCACTGAGCTACAGGGACGCGTTCTAGGG
>JACQTR010000007.1 GCA_016210705.1 Chloroflexota bacterium
CCTATGCCTTGCTCAAGCGAGAAAATGATATTTCATATCCTTTGGCTATAGTAGGAAGAAGAGGATGGCTATATCGAGACATCTTCGCTCAAGTGGAGAGGGAAGGTTTGAATCAAGACATTCGCTTTTTGGACTACGTCCCCGAGGAGGACTTACCTACCTTGCTCTCTCTGGCTGCTATTTTTGTCTTCCCCTCCCTATATGAAGGCTTCGGCCTCCCTCCTTTAGAGGCTATGGCCTGCGGCACTCCGGTTGTGGCCAGCAACACCTCCTCCCTGCCCGAGGCTTTGGGAAGCGCAGCTATTTTGATCGATCCCCAGGACACCATAGCCTGGGCCCAAGGTATACACCGGCTGATGGAAGATGAGAGGCTACGGCAGGAACTCAGAGAGCGGGGGCTAGCTCAAGCTAGCCGGTTCTCTTGGTCTGCCTCCGCCCAAAAATTACTAGATGTATATAACCTAGTGGGAAAATAAAGAAAATCATGCGTTTGGGGATCAGTGGTTTTTTCCTAGATAAGCCTGCCACCGGAAGCGGGCAATATACCCGCCACTTGGTAAATGAGTTGGGAAAGCTTGAGGGGGAGGATACGATAGTCTTTCGTCCCCCTTGGGCCCAGTCGCCAGCCAATGAGGGTGAAGGACATCTTAAACAAGTGGTTCTGCCCTTGCCTCTAGAGGACAACTTGGGTAAGCTCTGGTTCGAACAGGTGGCCCTGCCCAGGGCCTGCCAGCGCTATAATATAGACCTCCTCCACGTGCCCTATTTCGGGCCGCCCATCTTTAAGCCATGCCCCACAGTGGTTACCATCCATGACCTTATCATGCTCATCCTGCCCCAGTATCGGGGCTCTCTTCTCGTTCGGCTTTATACCGCTTTAGCCAGTAAAGCTGCCAAGCGTGCTAACCTGATTATAGCTGATTCCCAATGCACCAAAAAGGACATAATACGATTGCTGGGGATCGAAGAGACGAAGATTAAGGTTATATATTTGGGTTGCGAGGATAGCTTTAAGCCTAGCGATGACCCTGTAGCTTGGGATGGCTTACGGCAGCAGTACGGCTTGACCGATAGGTTTATTCTTTATTTGGGAGGATGGGACCAGCGAAAGAACGTAGCCAGCCTGATTCGGGCCTTCGCCCCCTTAGAGGGACCGTGGCAACTGGCTATAGCGGGCGAAATACCTCCAAGCCGGTCTCCCCTTTTCCCAAACCTAAACCAAATAGTAGCAGCAATGAAGGTTCAGAGCAGGGTAAATTTTTTGGGCTTCGTGTCAGAGGATGTCCAACCCCTCCTATACTCCAAGGCTACCCTTTTTGTCTTCCCCTCCCTTTATGAAGGTTTCGGCCTCACGCCTTTAGAGGCCATGGCTTGCGGTGCCCCCACCCTATGTAGCAATGCTGCCAGTCTTCCCGAAGTGGTAGGAGAGGGTGCTCATCTATTTGATCCAAGAAAGGAGGGGGATTTGGAACATTCGTTGGCCCTTCTTCTGGCTGACGAAGGTCTGCGTTCTGAGCTAAAGAAACGGGGCTTGAAACGAGCCCAAAGGTTTAGTTGGCCTCGTACAGTGGCAGAGACCCTAGCAGCTTATCAAGATGCCTCGGACTGTACACAAAAATGCCTAAGATGAGCGCATCTTTTGTTCCCGCGAGCCAAATCAGGGATCAAAATATTGCCCTGCGCCGTGCTTTAAAAGAGCTTACCTATCGTCAAGGTCGTATGTTGGAAGGAGGCTGTGGAGCAGGAAGATTTCTCCAGGCCATTCGATGTCACCGCCCCGACCTGGAAGGCTATGGCTGCGACCTCAGCCGCCGAGCCATTGCCTTGGCCAAACAAGGGGATGCTCAGATAAATTATGCCTTGGCCGATATTGGTAAACTCCCCTACGCCGAGGCTCAATTTGATGTTGTTCTGGTCTTCGACGTGCTAGAGCACCTACCTGAACCGGCTCAGGCGATAAAGGAGATAAACCGAGTGCTAAAGCCAGGAGGAATGCTTCATGCCTTAGTTCCATGCGAGGGGCAACCTCTCACTCTTCACTGGTTGATGAGCCGATTAAAGTTGGCCGCGGACCTAAAAAAGCGCCACTTGGGGCACATTCAGCGCTTCAGCCATCGCCATCTATGGGAGCTACTTAGCGGCCATGGCCTGAATATCAAACGCTACACTTATAGTATGCATCCTTTTGGTCAGATGAAAGATATTATAGCTTACCTAAAATTAGAGGAATGGGCCCGCTATTGGCATTTGGCAAGGCCTTTTAGTCTTCTACAAGGCCTCCTCTGGGGGCCAACCTATATAGAATCTCGCCTACTGGCCTCAGTTCCCTTCAGCGCCGTAGCTGTTCATGTTACGGCGGAGAAGCCAATATGAAAGTATTAATGATTTCCAAGGCTTGCTATGTGGCCACCTATAGAAGAAAGCTGGAAGAGCTGGCAGCTTACCCTGATATTGAGCTCACACTGATCGTACCCCCTTATTGGCTTTTAGGAAAAGGCAGGGCTTTGTTGGAATCAGGCTATGACCAAGGCTATCATATTATTATTGACAACCCTCGTTTTAACGGCAAACACCATTTTCACTATTATCCCCATCTCCAAAAATATATGCAGGCTATCCGGCCTGATATTCTCCATATCGACGAGGAGCCTTATAATCTGGTAGCGTGGCATGCTTTGCGGGTGGGCCAACGGCTAGGAGCCAAGACCATTTTTTTCACTTGGCAGAACATCTACCACCATTATCCCCCCCCTTTAAGTTTTTTTGAAAGTTATGCCTTCCGCCACGCTCATGCCGCCATCGCCGGCAGCCAGGAGGCAGCAGGGGTTCTCCGGGCCAAGGGCTACTTTCGTCCCCTTTTTGTCATACCTCAGTTCGGGATAGATCCTCAACTGTATGAGGGTGCCGCCCCAAGGGAGCCCAGGCTCTCAGGCCCCTTACGCATAGGATACGTGGGCCGATTGGTGACGGAGAAGGGCATTCCGATTCTTCTCCAGGCGGTGGCCGGTTTGGAGGGAGATTGGGAACTTCGGCTCTTGGGCGATGGACCATTGAGGGAGGAAAGTGAACGTGAAGCCCTAAAATTAGGTATTGAGAAAAGAACAATTTTCTTAGGAAGCGTCCCCTCGACCAAAGTCGCTCAGCATCTTGGCGAGCTAGATGTATTAGTGCTGCCCTCTATCACCCGCCCGCGCTGGAAGGAACAGTTCGGACGAGTATTGGTGGAGGCTATGGCCTGTGGCATACCCGTAATTGGCAGCGATAGCGGGGAAATACCTCATGTCATCGGCGATGCTGGTTTGATTTTTCGAGAGGGGGAAGCCATACATTTGCGCCAGCAGCTTCAACTCCTTATCACAGATATAGCTTTACGTCGCCAACTGGCCCAACGGGGTCGAGAGCGACTCCAGGCCCACTTTACCCAAAAGAAGGTGGCTGCCGATACACATAAGGTCTATGAAATGATCTGTGAAACGCAATCGGCGGACCTTGAGCAACCATAGCTTGTCAAGCTCTTTAGGGTTGACGTAGAATTACCAGCGGAGGAGAAAGCAGTGGCCCTTACCTCGAAGCAGAAAAGGGCTTTGGTGAAGGCTGGGGAGCCGCTATTAAGGCTTCTCTATTTTCTTTATAGGCTTTTAAGCGGTGGTTGTAGCACCGCTAAATCTCTCGAATCTGTGCCGTCGGTGGCAAAGATCCTTGTCTTACGAATGGACAGCATAGGCGATGTCCTCCTGAGCGAGCCAGCCATAGCTCACCTACGATGCCGTTTCCCTAAGGCTCGGATAGACGTTGTTGTTGGGCGGGGGGGTAAAGAGGTCTTGGAGGGAAACCCAAATATCAACTCCATCAGAGTTTATTCAGCACCATGGCACGAAGCATGGCGCGGTAAAAGGGTAAATTGGGCCCTGGAGTTGGCCCATTTGTGGCGGCTGGTAAGACAATTGCGACTAAGCCACTACGACCTGGTCTTCGAGCTACGCGGTGACCTTCGCGATATCCTTATGGCGGTGGCTAGCGGAGCTCGGATAAAAGTGGGCAATAGTCAGCGGGGAGGAGGCTCCCTTTTGGACTATGATATTCCCATAAATAGCCGAGTACACGCCGTAGAATTCGCTCTGGCCATTGCGGCTGCTGGGGCTAGTCAAGAGGGCCGCCTCTGGCCTCGCCTTTATATTAAATCAGGGCATCGTAATAGAGGCCAACTCCAAGGCATGCCCCAAGGTCAGTACATCGCCCTCCATTTGGGTGCAGGGTTTCCCAACAAGCGCCTGCCCCTGGCCAAGTTTGCTCAGGTGGCCACTCATCTTTGGCAGAAGGGAAGTTTTAATATTGCACTGGTGGGAGGGGCTGAAGATACAGAATTAGCTAAAGATTTCCAGAAGTTGGTGTCCTTTGCGCCCATAAACCTAGTGGGGAGGTTAAGACCTTTAGAGACAGCCGCCATTTTGGAACACTGTGCCCTGTTCATCGGCAACGATAGCTTGCCTATGCACCTTGCTGCGGCCGTGAGCACCCCCATTGTAACCTTTTTCGGCCCCTCGGAGGCCCAAAGGTATCACCCTTATGGTGTTCCCTATCGCCTGCTGGAAGTGGAACTAGCCTGCCGTCCTTGCGACCTGGTTCACTGCCCCTATAAAGAACCCTTGTGCCTTACTAGCATCGCTGTGGAGGATATAGTGGCCGCTGCCGAAGACCTTTTGGCTGCGACCGAAACAAGGAGGATTTGACCATGTGGCATCGTCGACGACACTTCTTCACCTTTGGCTTCGGGATTCCACCCTTTGATTTCTACTTTCGGCGTTGGCGGCGTTTCCCCAACCGGTCTCAGTATCTAGAGATGCTAGAGGAGTACAAAGCCGAACTAGAGGAGGAACTTAAGGAAGTAGAGGCTGAAATCGCCGAACTGAAAAAGGAATAATGAAAAAAGGAACAAACCAGTTCCCCTCCAAGATATGGTTAGCGGTAAGCGATGTCCTCGTCGTCAACTTAGCCTTCCTTTTAGCTTATTGGATTCGTTATAGCCTGGGGGTATTTGGCGAGGTCGCCGAACCTAATTATGTAAAGATAAGGGAGTATTGGGCTGCTCAGATCTTTTTATCTCTCATCCTTTTTATTGCATACGCTTTAGGAGGGCTGTATCGCCGGCCACTGCGAGCTCCCTTCGCCGACGAGGGGGTGAGTATTCTGGCCACCACCAGCATTGGCATCACCCTTACCTTAGCTCTGGTTTATCTGTACCGGGGCCTCGCTTACTCCAGAGGTGTCTTCCTCATAGCATGGTTTCTCATCATTCTGTTGCTGGCTCTGTCCAGAATGCTTTGGCGTTTGCTTCTAGCCGAATTACGCCGGCGTGGCTTCGCTGTACAACGAGTGCTAGTGGTGGGAGGAGACCATCTGGGGAAAAGAGTAATGCACGTTATCGCCACCGAGCCTAATTTAGGCTATCAGTTGGTGGGTTTTGTGCAGGAGGAGGCAGGAGAAGATCTAGGCCGATTCCCGTTCCTAGGGAGAATGAAAGACTTGGATCAGGTGGTGGCCAATTATGATGTTAACGAGCTAATTATCGCCTTGCCATCGTCTCAGCACCACAAAATTGTGGAGATCGCCGAACACTGCCGCCGCCAAAGCTTGGCCTTTAAGCTAGTCATTGTTCCCGATATTTACGAGCTAAGCTTGGGCGGGATTAATGTAGATGACCTCAGGGGTATACCTGTCATTGGTGTCAAGGAGGTCTCCATTAAAGGGATTAATCTTATGATCAAACGGGTCATAGACCTGGCAGTGGCTTCAACGTTGTTTATCTTGCTGGCTCCCTTGTGGCTTATCCTGTCAATAGCCATCAAACTCGATTCGCCAGGGCCAGCCCTCTTTAAGCAAGTACGTATTGGTAAAGGAGGAAGGGCTTTTCAAGCTTACAAATTTCGCTCTATGAAAAACACGGCGGAGGCCGATCTGCCGGAACTACGGGCCTTGAACGAAGCCGACGGCCCCCTCTTCAAGATAAAAAACGACCCGCGAGTGACCCGAGTGGGGCACTTTTTGCGCCGCACTAGCCTTGATGAAATGCCACAGCTCATCAATGTATTGAAAGGCGAGATGAGCCTGGTGGGACCTCGACCACCCCTCCCTAGCGAGGTAGAACAGTACGAGATCTGGCATCGCAAACGCCTAGAGACGGCGCCGGGACTGACTGGCTTGTGGCAAGTAAGCGGGCGCAGCGATCTTCCCTTCGATGAAATGGTTTTGCTTGACATCTATTATATAGAAAATTGGTCTTTGGCTTTAGACCTACGGATTCTCCTTCGCACTGTGCCTGCCATATTGATAGGACAAGGAGCTTATTAGTCAAATATTTTGGCTTACTCAAAAAGTCGGCTTTAATGTAACAATGTCCGCACCGAGAGCTAAATAACGTCTTTCTTTCGACATCGCTGTGAATAGATATCAGTATCCCTGAAAATGTAGCCTGGTATAATAGATATTAGAGAAAATTAATAACCAGGTTCCTTTCGGAGGTAAGAAGGATGAACATTGAAAAGAAGGCTATCCCCATAGTGCCCGAAATCTATTGGGTTGGAGTCGTGGATCGGCAGCGGCAAATTTTTGATGCTTTCTTCAGCCTCCCCCACGGAACCTCCTACAACTCTTATTTAGTGATAGACGGAGAAAATGCAGCCCTAATTGATACTGTAGCTCCAGGCTTTGGGGAGGAGCTAGCCCAGAGGGTGCAGTCGGTGGTGCCTTGGCAAAGAATTCGCTATCTTATCATGAATCATGCCGAGCCCGATCATGGAGGATCAATAAATAAAGTTTTAGCTAAGACACCGGAGGCCAAGCTGGTTACCACCGTGAAGGGTGTCGAGATGGCCAGCGTCTTTTATGAGGTTCCTCCGGAGAGGATTGTGGTAGTTAAAGATGGTGATAGCCTAGAACTAGGGAACAAAACATTAAAGTTCATAGAGGCCCCTTGGCTCCACTGGCCAGAGACTATGTTTACATTTTGTCCCGAGGCTGGCATCCTCTTCCCGTGCGATTTTTTCGGCTCACACTTGGCTTGGGATAAACCCTTCGACGATGATGCCGGTGGCCTTCTTTTGTCAGAAGCAAAAAGATATTATGCCGCTATCATGATGCCCTACTCCAAACCGGCGGGCAACGCCTTGGATAAGATTAGAGATCTGGACATCAAAGTGATAGCTCCCAGCCACGGCCCTATTTATAAACATCCCCAGTTCATTCTAGATGCCTACCAATACTGGGTGCGAGGCCCCCTACAAAGGAAAGCGGTACTAATTTATGCCTCGATGTGGGGAAGTACTGAGATTATGGCTAAGACCATATTAGAAACTATGACCGCCGAAGGAGTCGAAACTATGCCTTACGATTTGGTATCGGCGGATATGTCATATATTGCCCGGGATATAGTGGATGCTTCAGCTATTGTGCTGGGTGCACCTACTTTTCTTGGTGGCTCCCATCCTTTGATGGACTCCGCTATGGGCGTTATCTCCCATCTAAGGCCCCGGGCCAAATTAGCTGCCGTTTTCGGCTCCTATGGCTGGGGTGGTGGGTCAACAGCCCGAATGAAGAAAGAGCTGGAGACAAGAGGATTCGAGGTTGTGGGAAGTCTTGAAGTCAAAGGCCGACCTAAAAAGGCCGACCTCGCGGAGTCGATAAGTCTGGGTCAGAGAGTTGCCCTTCAAATAAAAGAACGCATCCCTGAGCCATAAGACAAGGCTATGCGCAGAAGAACTAGAACAAAGCCCCAAGTAGCAGGCCACAAGCCTGAGTTGCCTCGAGGCCTCGATTTCGTTGTAATAGGGCTGGTATTGTTAGCGATAGCCCTTTCCGCCTGGCTATCTTATCTTTATTATAGTAGCTCACGAACCTCTTTTTGCCCTGCAGGCTCAGGTTGCGACATCGTGCGCGCCAGCCCTCACTCACGTTTTATCGGGATACCGATTCCTCTTATAGGTGTTGCCGGATACTCCCTGATCCTCCTCTTAGGACTTTGGCCCCGCAACTCTAAGGAAAAGAGCCTTTCTCTTTATCTGTTGGCACTAGCTGGCTTTACTTTTGCTCTTTATCTTACTTATTTAGAGTTTTTTGTAATAAAGGCCGTATGCCCTTATTGCGTAGCGACAGCCATATCGGCAGGAGGCATTTTCATCGTCTTGCTCCTGCGAAGGCCCTGGAAAGCAACCGCGTCTTTAAGACAACTCGCCGCCTTAAGCACCTTCGTCGTCGCCGTGGTTCTGGTGGTCTCCGCTCTAGCACCAACCAGCCTGGCTCAGGAAAAGGCGGCAGAAGAGGACTCCAGGGTAGGACTGGCCCAACATCTTACGGCCATTGGCGCTGTTATGTACGGGGCTTGGTGGTGCCCCCACTGCCAGGAACAAAAAGAGATGTTTGGCGATGCCTTCCGCTATATAAACTACGTAGAGTGTGACCCCCGGGGCGAGAATGCCAACCCCGAGCTCTGCAAGCAAGAGGGCATCCGTGGTTACCCCACCTGGGACATAAAGGAAAAACGTTACGAAGGGGCGATCCTCCTCCCAACCCTGGCCAGCCTCTCAGGATACAATTGGCAAGGCCCCTAAAAAGGATCAATTGATAATGTCCCAGAATCAAGTAGGCAAGGGCAACTCGTCCTTCACTAGCTAATCGACGTAGCTACTCGTTCGTGTGTTAATATTTCGTCAACGGTTATTGGGACTATGTCCAGCCCATCGGCAGTATTCGCCCGCTTGATCTCGCGTATTGCATCTTGGGAAAAGCCAAAGGCAATGAAGTAACCTTTAAGCCTCTTATCACGGCGCATAGCGGTTTCAAACTTATCAATATCAGGTCTGCCGACTCGATCTATCTGTTTAACCTGAATCGGATACCATCGGTCTAGGGTTTCCATAAAGTCCCCCCGATGTTCCTTCTCCATATCAGCTAGATAAAGCCGTCCGTCTATGCCATAATCCCCTACTTTTACCTTGTTTGGAATTCCCCCCAAGGCAACAACGGCCCAATTCTGAAATTCGAATGGCGGCATACGGCGCAACTGTTCTGGCGTTTTAGGCATGTCCCTTAACTCGAAATCCACCCCCTCTTTTAGGCCCAACCGCTTTTCAAGGCGGTCAGCCATCACACGACAGGCAGTTGGGGAAAAGTCAATGCCTATCCAACGTCTCTTATGTTTGGCAGAGGCTTCAAGGGTTGTGCCACAACCGCAGAAGGCATCTAAAACTACTTCATCTTCATTGGAACTTGCCGATATGATTCTCTCTAACAAGGCAAGAGGCTTTTGTGTGGGATAGCCAAGGCGTTCTTTTGCCTGTGAGTTGATAACAGGAATATCCCAAACGTCATCCATTAGGGTTCCCTTGGATGCCTCTTGTGTCATCTTAGTTACTTGGCGAATGCCGTCCTTATAATCGACTCGGCTTTTCATGCCTCTCCATCGCTTCAGCGTGCCTTCTGTAAGGGATTCCAACAATGGGCTGAAGAAATGTTGCCCTCGGTTTTTGCTGTAGAATAGAATCACGTCATGCATCCGTTGGAATTGATGGCGTCCTGCCGGCCAACGCTTGTAATGCCAGACAATTTCGTTTACAAAACTGTCAAACCCAAACACCCTATCTAGCTCAACCTTCACATAGTGGCTGGCGTGCCAATCGCAGTGATAGTAGAAACTCCCCGTTGGCTTTAGCACCCTATGTATTTCTCGGATTCGGGGACGCATCCAGTCCAGATAGGTCATAGCATCGCCAAAGCGATCCTCAAAGGCCCGCCGTTCCTGCGCCTCTCCCCAAAAGACTTCATAGTTTCGGCTGCTATTGAAAGGGGGATCAATATAGACTAAATCAACCGATTCATCGGGGATATACTTGGGGAGAACTTCCAGGTTATCGCCGCAGTAGATGACGTTTGTCTGCAACGTATCGATCATCCCAAAATATTTGACCTAATGTGTTCCCAGCCTTTGGCGGCGCTATCTCAGCAAGTTCACAAAGGCCTCAAGCCTGGTGGGCAGGCCAGTTCTCGGCGGTGTGCCTTCTATTGAGACTTCCCTTTTTGCTACTCAGCTCCCCATAAGTCCTTTACTACATTCTCCAGACCTAGGGCCCGCAAGGTTTCGGGCATTGGGCGCCCGCTCTTGCGATCCCATCCCATCTCGATATAGTAGTTGTCCAGCATTCCCTCCCAATGAGGGGAAATGGTTTTGCCTTTGGCAGGGCCATCCTCAGGAGCCGAACTCCAACGGGCCGACGGTTGCTCCTTTTCAACAGAGACCCCATGTCTAAGGTTAAAAGCGCGCAGTAGGTTAGATGC
>JACQTR010000032.1 GCA_016210705.1 Chloroflexota bacterium
CATCGGCCTGGCCAAGGCCCCGTTCCTGACCTGGCAGTTCGGCAAGGAGGGAGTTGAGGTTATGCGCCAGATCAAAAAGACCCTGGATCCCAACAATATCCTCAACCCGGGAAAGGTGCTGATGTAGCGTGCGGAACTGCCGCTAAGGTATTTGTAAGCCCATTTATAATATTACCACAGGCTTTAAAATATGCATTTTCGACAAATGAGGAAGGTACACGAATGAGCAAGTTCATCGAGAAATTGGAAAAGGCGTCCCGGGGAGAAAGCCAGCCTCTTGGCTTCGGCGCCGCTGCTCGCCGCACTAAAGAGTCGCCGATGCTCCTCATCGCTGACCTCTTGACTTCGGACCCCCAGGCAACAAGGGAAATCGCCCACGATGGTGCTGACGCCCTAATTAACCAAACCCAAGCCACGGCAGGGGAAGAGAAACCGGAAACAGGGGAGACCCCCTGGGGAACCCGACTAGAAGCTAGCCAAGAGAAAGAAGCAGAGCACCTGCAAGAGATAGGATGCGACTTTTTGATCTTCGCAAGCGAGGGCACGCCCTCATCCGTCCTTCTCATCGAGGAGCTGGGTAAGGTACTGGAACTGGAGCTGGCCTTCCCCGATAGCTGGGCGAGGGCGGTGGATCAGCTACCCATCGACGCCGTTTTGGTGAGCGAGCCTTACTCCTCCCTCACTATTAACCAACTCCTAGCTTATCAACGCCTAGTCAATCTGGTACGCCGCCCCCTTTTGCTTAAAGTTCCCACTCAGCTAAGCGAAGCTGAACTTGAGAGTTTATGGAACGTAGGGGTTCGAGGCCTAATCCTAGAAATAAGAAATATAGAAACGATAGAAGAACTGCGAGAATTACGTAAAAAAATTGATGCCTTAGAGCCGCAAATCAAGAAAAAACGTCATCCGGTGGAAGTTACCCTACCCTTCAGTTTAGGTGGCACCACACCTGAGGAGGAGGAAGAAGAGGAGGAAGAGGAAGAAGATTTCTAGAGCCTGACTCCAAGCTTTAGGAGAACAACATGGCCAACATTGTCGAAGAGAAAATCACAGTGGCCAGGGTGTCGGCCAAGCCTCGGAAGCAAAACCGATGGCGGAAAGAGGGCAAATCCTTAGTCAGTCAGGTGAGCACCAAGGGCGAGTTGAAAGAAGATATCGCCCATTGCTTGCAGCTACTAGGCGGACTAGACCGTCTGGTGAAACCCGGCGACGAGGTTATGATCAAGCCCAATCTTAATAGCGATGACCCACCCCCCGCCGCCACCGACCCCCTTTTCCTTAAGGTGGCCCTCGAGTTGGTCAAAGAGGCCGGAGCCAAGAAGATAATGGTAGGGGATTGCTCGGGAATTCCTTGGCTACCCACCCGCCAGGTGGCTGAGAAATCGGGCGTAGCCCAAGTGGTGGCGGAAATGGGCGCCCAGTTGGTCTGCTTTGATGAAGCCGAATGGGTAGAGGTAGCGGTAAACGGGCGCTATCTGCACACCGTAACCATGCCCAAGGTCGCCTACGAGGCCAACAAGCTCATATATTTGCCCTCTATGAAGGTTCATCGCCTGGCTCGTTTCACCTTAAGCTTCAAGCTGGCCTTTGGCTTTATCCACCCCTCGGAGCGTCGTCCTGCCCATCAAGAGAATCTGGAGGAGAAAATAGCCGAGGTCAGTTTAGCCTGGCAGCCCGATCTAATCATTATGGATGGCAGGAAATCTTTTATCACTGGGGGGCCAGCTCAGGGCGATGTGGTCGAGCCTGGACTAATCATGGCCAGCGCCGACCCCATAGCCCTAGATGTGGAGGCTTTACGCGTCTTGAAGGGCTATAAAGCAGAAAACCTGCTGAATTTGGAATTGTGGGATTTTCCCTTGATTAAAATGGCGACCTTCCATAACCTAGGCGCTCGGAACGAGGGAGAATATTCTGTGGTTAAGGAGTAGTAGAGCCAGGCCGATGGAGCTGCCCCCTTTGCCTAACCTAGTTCACCGCAGGCGCAGCAGCGTGGTATCTCGGCCGAAGAAAAGAGCCAGCAACCAGTCCAGGACAACTCGGGTGCGGGCATAGACACTAGGCACTAAAAACAGGTAACTTATCAGCCACAGGAAGCGGGCTGGAAGCCCAAAAAGGCGCCATCTCCACAGTTTCATCGCTGCCTCCCGGGAGCCCAGAGAGACGGTCTCCGCCACCCAGGGGACAGGACTAGCTTGTTTTCTGCCACCCAGTAGATCGGCCAAGATGTTTCTGGCTACTGTCCTAGGTTGGCGCACCGCCACGTGGGCCCGGGCGGGGAGAGGGCGACCGGTCTTAGGGTTGATGAACAGAGCATTGTCCCCCAAGGCATAAACCCCAGACGCGCCAGAAACCTCCAGGTATTGGTTTACCTTCACCCTACCCCAGGCGTCCTTAGCCAAAGGCAAGCACTCAACTACCGGATTGCCCCTGATACCCGTGGCCCAGACGACAGTGTGAGTGGGGATCACTTCCTCCTCATTTATTTCCACTGCCTGGGGCAGCACTTTAGTGACCCGAGACCTAAGCCTTACTTCAACCCCCTTCTTCTTCAGAACTGATAGAGCATAGCTGCCCAGCCCGGGGTCCATTTCCTCCAACAGTCGCTCTTCGTTTTGGATGAGGATAAGCCTTACCTTCTCCGGCTGTAGCTTACGGTAATTTTTGAGTAGGAACCGGAAGATAAAATCCCTCATCTCGGCTACCAATTGAACGCCGGTGGCCCCACCCCCCGCCACCACAAAGGTTAGCAGCTTCTCCTGCTCTTCGGGACAAGCGTCGGCCTCTTCAGAGAGCGCAATAACATGGTTCCGCAAAACCATGGCGTCATAAAGGTCTTTTAGGGTGAAGACGTTGGGGGTTAGCTCAGGGAGCTGGCGAGTGTCGGTGGTGCTGCCTAGGGCCAGCACCAGGTAGTCATAGGACAATGGCCCTCGGTTAGTGAGCACAGACTTGTCCTCCAAATCGATGGATTCTACCTCGCCATGCATGAATGTGAAACGCCGCCTACCCCTAAGGGTACGAATAGGATAAGCAATGTGGCGGGTTTCAATTCCTCCAGTAGCCACCTCATGAAGGAGAGGAGTGAATAGGAAGAAGTTGTCTCGGCTCACCAAAGTGAGCTCTACAGCCTTCTGCTTCCTCAAGGCCCGCTCCAAGTGAAGGGCGGCGTATACTCCACCAAAGCCTCCCCCCAAGATCAGGATTCGGCACGAGGGGAGGGCTATCCCTCTCAGTCTCTGCCTCACTGCCCTCAGGAAAAGCCGTAACGGGAAGGCGGGCTCCAGGACGGTTCGCAGGATTTGGCCATAACTATAACTTCCCGTAAACATTCCCCACAAAGCACGATGGGAGGGGCCGGGGTCAGAACAACCTCTTTCCTCTGCTACCATCTGGGCTTGGGCCCTGTAAAAGGCAGGGGAATCCTTTAGTCGGCGGTGAACAGAAAAAAGCAGACGGCCATAGGCATTATCTCTATTTAAGGCTCGGAGAAAGGGCACGTAATGCCTTTGAAAAGCCTCAGAAGTAGTGCCAAAATGAGCAGCGGCATAGGCTGCTTGGCGGGCGGTGAGGAAGGCAGATCCGATGCCGTCTTTATAAAGACGGGTGACCCCAGCATCCCCCACGGCCACAAAGCGTTCACCAACGGGGTTTTGGGCCATGCCCACCGCAATCATCGGACGGCAGCCGCATACTCTCGTGTAAGGGAACGGGAGAGCTTTTTTCACCAAGGGATGGGAAAGGAACTTCTCCACGGAGGGGGAACCATCCTGGCCCAGTAGGGAGACATTGACAAGAGAACCTTTGGGCACTAGAGTGCCGAATACAAGGTCGGAATGTGGCAAAAGGAAGACTCGAACTCGGTTGCCAAACGCCTTTTCAACATCCTCCTGCCGAGCATGAAGCTCGTCCTGAGCCATACGATAAGTGGGGGGAGGCTGATAATCCAGCCCCTCGACCAAGAGATCTGGAGCATTCACCCCAGTAGCCAAAACCACTAGGTCATATTCCTCCCAATGCCCACCCACCTCCACCGCAGGGCTTGCCCCCTGGCGCAAGGCTCTTACTCTCTTTGGTATTACGGTCGCCCCTTGTCTTTTAGCCTCTCCCAAGAGAAAAGCATCGAAACTGACAGCCAAGGGGAGGGGAAAACGCAAAGGGCCAGAGCCCCTGTAAACACTGTATATATCTCCCCCGGGGGAGGGGTTTTCCACCTCCATTGTGCCGAAGGGGCTGTGCACGCTATAAACGGAGATGCGACTTTGAATTACTTCTGGTGGGACCTCCAAGTTTAGCTCTCGCAGGTTTTTCAACAGAGAGCTGGAGAGAATGCCAGCACAACGGTTGCAGCCACGGGGGCCGGACAAGGCAAAGTCTCTGGGCTCATAGATATCGATCTGTGGAGATATACCTAGAGCCCGGGCAAACCTAAAGAGGTGGAGAGCAAAAAAACTTCCCGCAGGCCCACCACCAATAACCGCCACCCTGGAGAGCTCACTCCTATTCATAGCGAAACTACACAATGGAATGGGCGAAGAGATTCGAACTCTCAACATCTTGCTCAGAAGTATATAGGCTTCAATGCTATAGCACAAGAATGTACTAATTATTGGGCTATGTAACCTCCATCCACTAGCATAGGATGTCCGGTGACAAACGAGGCAGCATCCGAGCAAAGCCATATGACCGCTTCAGCAATCTCTTCCGGTTTACCCAAACGCCCTATGGGATGAAGACTCACTATCTTATCTAATAGCTCGCGATTGGTGGTTAGCCCGGCCCGCTCCAGCATCGGCGTCAAAATAAAGCCTGGACAAACAGCGTTAACCCGTATGCCCTGCGCGGAGTACTCGAGGGCGGCGACCTTGGTTAGGCCCAACACACCATGTTTGGCGGCAGTGTAGGCCACTGCGCCGGGAAAACCTACTGTGCCCAGAATCGAGGCGTTGTTAACGATCGCTCCGCCACCATCCTGCTTTAACATCTGGGCGATCTCATACTTGAGGCACAGCCATACGCCCGTCAGGTTAATGCTGATCACCCTGTTCCATACCTCTTCGGGATAGTCGGCGGTTGTCGCCTGCGCTCCTTCTATCCCAGCGTTGTTGAAAGCACAGTCCAATCGGCCATAGGCCGTCACCGCTATATTCACCATTGCCTGGACATCGGCTGCTTGCGATACATCACATCTCACGAAAGTAGCTTCACCGCCCGCTCCTTTGATCAGGCGCACAGTTTCCCCGCTGGCTTCAGTGGCGACATCACCTACGATGACCTTGGCCCCTTCTCTGGCAAAAGCCAGCGCCGTAGCCCTGCCGATGCCGGAGCTACCGCCGGTAACCACAGCCACTTTACCTTCTAGTCGTGCCACCATACTGCACCTCCTCTAGATTCGATATCCTAGAAAGAAGCTGCTAGCCCTCGGCTCAAAAGCTAAAGTCCAATAGACAATCCACGGTGATGCGTTCTAGGCTATTTAAGTTTCGAACTCTCGACATCTTGCTTAGAAGTATATAACCTTAAACGCTGTGACACAACCGGAGAACAGTAAACGAAAGCCGCTCAAGTGGTAGTAGTGTTTGGTTTCGGTTCTCGCGTTTTCTTTAAGCCTCATTACCTAGGCTATATCCTACACCAGTGCTGCTAAATGTTGACAACTACAGCATTTACTCTTACATTGCATTTGTTTGCAGGTTTCAGTTTACACGGGAAAAAACAAAGGAGGGGGTTAATGGCTCCTACAAAACAAGCCGCGATTGTTGGAGTGTACCTAACGGAGCAGGCTGTACAGATAGATCGTTCTTCTCAAAGCCTTCAGCTTGAGGCACTCAAAGGAGCATTGGCCGACGCTGGATTGGAAGCTAAGGACTTGGATGGGATCATAGCCACTGGTGGCGAAAGCGACGCCGGTCGCTGGTCACGTCAGTTAGGAAAACCCCTTGTAGATGCAGGGAAAAGCTGCATGGGAGCGACCGCGGTGGCCGAAGCAGTTGCCCACATTAACGCAGGACTGTGCGAAGTGGTAGTTGTTGTCCACGGCAACTCGGGCTTTCGTATCGGTCCTGACCAAGTCAGGTGGAGCGGATCGGTTGTACCCGATAAGGCACCTCGGCTAGATGAATGGAACGCTAGCGTCTGGGGGATGTATATCATACCTTGGTACGCTCAAATGGCCCGCCGACATATGTATGAGTTTGGCACTACTTCCGAGCAATTAGCTAATGTTGCCGTTACCTTTAGGCACCACGCCACCCTAAACCCAAGGTCAATAATGGGCAAACGTGGCACAATCACTATTGAGGACGTTCTCAACTCACGCATGGTTTGCGAGCCTCTACACCTTTTGGACTGCTGCCTAGCCAACCATGGAGCATACGCCTTCGTGGTGACCACTGCGGAACGGGCTCGTAATCTAAAGAAGAAGCCTGTGTATGTTTTGGGCGCAGCCTCAGCCGTTTGGAACTCGCCGTATGAGGATTTAACTCCCAACTACTATCCGTCGCCAGCTACCATTACGGGGCCCAAGGCCATGGCCCAAGCGGGGGTGACCCACGATGACCTAGACGTTTTGGGCATTTATGACTGTTTCACCATTACCGTTGTTCGGCTCATGGAGGATCTAGGGTTTTGCAAGCTCGGTGAAGGTGGCTCCTTTGTTGCCGAAGGAAACCTGACTTTAAATGGCAAATGGCCTACCAATCTTGATGGGGGCCTATTATCCCACAGCCACAACGGTCTTCCTGGTGGAATGCATGTCGTCGAAGTAGTCCGGCAGCTACGTGGCGAGGTCGAGCCGCAGCGCCAAGTGCCCAACGCCAAAATTGGCTTCTGCCACGACCAGGGTTTTGCCGTGTTAGGTAGGCACGGCTCTTGCGTTCTAGCGGTGGACTAAGAAATCTCATTCAGAAATCAAGAGAGATTAATGTTATGACCACACAACAGAAGCCCTTGAAGCCCCTTCCCACCCCATCCCGTGAGAATAAACCATTTTGGGATGGGCTGAAACAGCACGAGTTCCGACTTCAGCTATGCAAGGCCTGTGGCTCATACCGTTGGCTGCCTAAACCTGCGTGTCCCAACTGCTTATCCGAGGATACAGAATGGGTAAAGGCGAGTGGCGAGGGCACGTTATGGACATACAGTACGGTCTATAGGGCCGGACCAGCCTTTGCTGATGACATACCCTTTATTACCGCCATCGTCGAATTAAAGGAAAAGCCACTTAAGTGTTTAGTGCTAAGCTGGCTAGTGAATTGTAAACTGGAAGATGTTTACGTAGGCATGCCAGTTAAGGTGGCCTTTGAGGCCATACCCAATGAGGACATAACCCTATATAAATTTGTCCCAGCCTAGCTTTACGTCACCGAAAACGATGGGAGAGTAGTGAGCAATCTCCTCGGCGAGAAGTGAGCAGCCGAGGAAGCAAGTTCACCCTAAAGGGGGGGGTTCGCAATGGCGGCTAATATGCCTAACACTTATGCAGGCAAGATTCTCCGTGTCGACTTAACGACTGAGCAAATTTCTAAGGAACCACTACGTGAAGCTGACCTCAGAAAATTCATAGGTGGTTCTGGCTTGGGTATAAAGTACCTTTATGATGAGGTTCCTCCAGGTACGCAATGGTCTGATCCAGAGAACCGCCTAATCTTGGCCACCGGGCCTCTGGGAGGCACTCAAGTGGGAGGCTCGGGTACATTCTCGGTGGTAACCAAAGGTCCTCTCACTGATGGTGCTGCCTCCAGCCAAGCTAATGGTTTTCTGGGGGCGTTTTTGAAGTTTTCCGGTTTCGATGGGATTGTAGTGCATGGTGCCGCCAATAGACTAGTCTATCTATATGTTCATGATGGGACCGCTGAGATAAGGAATGCGAGCCATCTGGCAGGCAAAAACACTTGGGATACAGAAGCGTTGATCAAAGAAGAATTGGGAAAGCGGAAACGCGAGATGAGCGTTTTTGGAATTGGCCCTGCTGGTGAAAACCTGGTGAGATTTGCCTGTATCGTAGGCGACGAGGGTCATGTCGCTGCTCACAATGGAGTTGGTGCAGTGATGGGCTCCAAAAAGCTTAAGGCAATTGCTGTTGCTCGCGGGAAAGATAATGTTCTCGTAAAGGATAGAACTAAGCTAAACACTTTAGCCAGAGAACTTTTGGAGGCCGTGAGGGCAAGACCTGGACTCAACGTTTACGAGTGGGGTACCAGCATGGTCTATAGTGGTCTTCATGCTGCGGGTGGACTGCCCGTAAAGAACTACACCACTAGTATCTTTCCTGAGCACAGTAAATTCATGGGCGATAAGATCAGGAACAGCTTTGAGATTAAGTGGAACCCCTGCTGGGCTTGCCACATGCATCACTGTCACATAATGAAGGTTACCGAAGGCCCGTACAAAGGCTATGTAGGGGAGGAGCCTGAATATGAGCAGTGGGCATCTTGGGGTTCACTAATCGGTCAAACCGATCCCGGAGCAGCATTAATGCTGGCGAACGAGAATGATCGACTCGGTATGGATACCAATGAGGCAGGCTGGGTTCTTAGTTGGGTGCTTGAGTGTTACGAGAAAAACATCTTGACCAAAGAGGATACTGATGGGCTTGAGATGAGCTGGGGAGATGCTGAAGCTGTAAAAGCGATGTTGGGCAAGATTGCATGGCGCCAGGGATTCGGTGATGTGCTGGCTGAAGGAGTGATGCGGGCGGCTCGGCGCGTTGGGGGGCAGGCCCCATATCTAGCCATCCATACTATGAAGGGCAATACCCCGCGGGGGCATGACCATCGCGCAATGTGGAGTATGCTGTTTGACACCTGCGTCTCTGACATCGGCACTGATGAAGGCGCCTCAGCGACGGAACCCGAGATAGCAAGGCTCTCCGCAGAGCTTGGGCCTTTTTCTCCCCAATACATATCGCTGGCTAATGCCAAAGGAAAGCCAGTGAGAGTGTTTGATGACTGCTTAGGTACATGTTGGTTTAATACAATGGGTTTAACTGGCTCATTGGCTGAACTGCTTAAGGCAGCCACAGGTTGGGACTTTACTCGCGAGGAGGCAATTGAGGTAGGCCGAAGGATAGTTAACCTGTTTAGGAGCTTCAACATCAGACATGGTCATACCGCTGAATTAGAGTGTCCCTCACAAAGGTATGCCTCTATGCCTCTAGATGGTCCGGCAGTAGGTAAACATATTCTACCCGTCTGGGCTCAAATGCTACGCGCCTACTATGAACAGAGTGGTTGGGATGCGGAAACGGGCAAACCTCTCCCCCAGACTTTGCAACAGCTTGGGCTTGGACATGTCGTTCAACACATTTGGTAGATCCTACCCGCTTGACCTAGTCGAAGTCGCTTGGCAGCGGCTTGTTGGGCGGATACAAAGCATGCTTACATAGTATTTAAGACGCTGGAGCGGGTGAAGAGATTCGAACTCTCGACATCTTGCTTGGGAAGCAAGCGCTCTGCCGACTGAGCTACACCCGCTCTTAGAGCTATTCTATTTTGATCAGCACCCTGTGTC
>JACQTR010000041.1 GCA_016210705.1 Chloroflexota bacterium
CAACGTAGGTAAGTCCCTCCTCTTCAACACCATCTTGGGCCAGAAAAGAGCTATTGTCAACCAAGCCCCCGGAACCACCAGGGATGCTGTCGATACCCTTTTTCACCTCGACGGTCAACCGCTCCTCTTCATCGATACGGCGGGCATTCGGCGCCGCGGGCGGCGTGAGGATGACCTAGAGCGACACAGTGTAGGGAGAGCCCTGGAGGCTATCCATCGCGCCGATGTTGCCCTCCTTGTTACTGACGCCAGCGAGGGCATAACCGCTCAGGACAGCCACATCGCCGGCTACGTTCACCAAGATCTAAAAGGGCTGGTAATCGTGATAAACAAATGGGATCTGATTCCCCACCAAGATAAAGCTTACTTCCGCCAACAAGCTCGGGAGAGGCTGAAATTCCTAAGCTACGCCCCCATTTGCTTTACTTCGGCCAAGCTGGGCCAAGGCATCCCCGAGCTACTTTCTAGCGCCCAAGCCATAGCCCAAGAAAGAGCAAAACGCCTGCCAACACCCCAAGTCAACGCCTTAATCGAGACTGCCTTAGCAGACCATAATCCCCCCTCAAGGAAGGGCCAACGCCTCAAGATTTTTTATGCCACCCAAGCGGGAGTTACTCCTCCCACCTTTGTTTTTTTTGCCAACGATGCCCGTCTTATCCACTTTAGCTACCAGCGCTATTTGGAGAACAAAATTAGAGAAGCCTTTGGCTTTACGGGCACACCCCTTCGCCTTATCTTTAAAAGCCGGGGCGAGGGACAGCGATGATCATTCTCGTATTGGTGGCAAGCTACTTTTGGGGTTCGGTACCCTGGGGTTTGGTGGTAGGCAAGTTAACGCACCGGGTCGACATCCGAAAGTACGGCAGCGGTAAGATCGGCTTCGCCAATGTACTGCGCACCTCAGGCTTCATGGCTTCAGTGATCGTACTGGTGGCCGATCTGTCCAAAGGTGCCCTAGCCGTTCTTCTGGCCCGCTACGCCCTTCACTCCTCATTGGGAGAAATGGCAGCGGCTTTGGCAGCCATCGCCGGCCACAACTGGTCGCTCTTCATAGGTTTCCAAGGCGGCCGAGGGGTTACCGCCAGCCTAGGAGCATCTACAACCATGGTTCCTTGGTCGGCGGTGCCGGGGCTGGCGGTGGCATTAGTTACCATGGCCACCACCCGCTACGTTTCCCTGGGCTCCATGCTTGGCGCTGCTACTGTTCTCGTGGTTATATTAATTCTAGTGCTTCAAAATCGAGCCCCTCAAGAATACCTGATATTTGGTGTCATCGCCCTATCGTTGATCGTGTTTCAACATCGAGATAATATCGTCCGGCTATGGGCAGGGAGAGAACGCAGATTGGGTGAGAAGGGAGAAAGGCGGGAACATCCGTGACCAAGGTAGCTGTTATTGGCACCACCCGCTGGGGAACCACCTTGGCTATAATGCTAGCCCGTCAAAAACAAGAGGTAGCCCTTTGGGCGCGAACCGAGGATGAGGCCGAGCGGCTTAATCAGGAAGGAGAAAACAAAGAGCGTCTTCCTGGCTTTCCCTTCCCACCTGGCTTGAAAGTGACTAACTCTTTGGACAAAGCCCTAGACGCAACCGCCTTAGTTATCATAGCTGTGCCCTCGGTCGCCATGCGTACCAATGTACGCCAAATAAGAGACTGCCTCCCCCCCCAGGCTATAATCATGAGCGCCACCAAAGGTCTAGAGCTAGCCACCATCAAGCGCATGTCCCAGGTTATGAAAGATGAACTTCCTCCGAACCTTCACCCTCAAATTTGTGTCCTCTCTGGCCCTAACCTTTCTTGGGAGATAGCCAGCGGAATGCCGGCAGCCACCGTGGTGGCCGCTAGTGAACTACAGGTGGCAAAGGGAGCCCAAGAGATAATGATGACCCCACTTTTTCGAGTATATACCAACACAGATGTGATAGGGGTGGAGTTAGGCGGAAGTCTTAAGAACGTTATCGCCCTGGGAGCAGGCATGGCCGATGGACTGGGTTACGGAAGCAACGCCAAAGCAGCTTTTATGACACGCGGCCTGGCCGAAATCACCCGCTTGGGAGCAGCCGCCGGAGCCAATCCCCTCACCTTTGCCGGATTAGCAGGCTTTGGAGACCTAGTAACCACCTGCTGTAGCCCTTTAAGCCGTAACCACACTGCGGGCGCAGAGTTGGCCAAAGGGCGCACCCTAGCCAATACCCGAGCCCTACTGACCACTGTGGAGGGCGTAAATACCACCACAGCCAGCCTCCAGCTAGCTCAAAGTCTCGGTGTGGAGATGCCTATAACGGAACAAATCTATCGTGTCCTTTTCGAGGATTTAGCCCCCCGCCAGGCGGTGGCCCAACTCATGGGACGACAAGCTAAGGGGGAATGGCAAGGGATGGCAAATCACGAAGGGCGCCGATGGGTATAAAAGTATCCATCATCGTGCCTGTATATAATGAGAGTGCCACCATAAAGGAGCTTTTGACCCGCATCCATGCCTTTTCTCTTGATACCATAGAAAAAGAGATAATCTGCGTCGATGACGCCTCCAACGATGGCACTGGGGAAATTCTGACAGCAGAGGCGGGAAAGACCGATACCTACATAGTCCGCCACACTCGCAATCAAGGTAAAGGGGCCGCCATTCGCAGCGGATTGCAACATGCCAAAGGGGATATTATTATTATCCAAGATGCCGATTTGGAATATGACCCCGCTGACTATGCACATTTGCTGAAACCCATCCTCAGGGGCAATGCCCAAGTCGTCTATGGCTCCCGACTCTTGGGCTGGCCTCAAGCCACATCCCGGGGACACCTTTGGGGAAACCGATTTCTCACCAGCATGACCAACCTACTTTTTGGTGCCCACCTCACCGATATGGAAACGGGCTATAAGATATTCACCGCTGAGGTTAAGGCAGGACTAAAACTCACCGCTCCCCGTTGGGGATTTGACCCAGAAATTACCGCCCAGATCCTCAGCATGGGCTACCCAATTCATGAGGTCCCCATCTCTTATGCCCCCAGAAAGCCCCAGGCGGGAAAAAAGATTCGCTGGCGGGACGGTTTTGTCGTTCTCTACACTTTGTTCCGCCATCGATTTCACTAAATGGCTGCCCCAAGGGGCACATTGAGAAAAGGATTAAAGGATGTCCTGATCCTAGGCCTTCTTTTAGCCCTGATCCTTATTTTTTATTGGAAAATCGCCTTCAGCGGCCGTATCCTAGCTAGTTACGACCTTTTTACCTATTACTACCCCTATAAAGCCTATATGGCCTCCCTAAAATGGGGCCAATGGCCGTTGTGGAACCCCTATCTCTTTATGGGCTTTCCCTTATTAGCGAACATCCAGCCTGGCTTTTTCTATCCCTTCAACTTTATTACCCGAAGCATGGACCCCCCTCAGGCGGTCAATCTCTCCGTTCTGGTTCACATATTCTTAGCCGGGGCCTTCACCTATATTTTGACTCGGGTCACCCTGGGTTTGGATCGCCTAAGCGCCACTATGTCGGCCATGGTTTTTATGTTCAGCGGCCATATCTCTGCCCAAGTAGGCCACATCAATCGCCTCAACAGCTTTGTCTGGATGCCCCTTCTCTTTGTCGCTATGGACCTGGCTTATCGAAAACGCCATCCCGCTTGGGTATTAGGAGGCAGTCTGGTTATGGGATTGCTTCTGGTGGGCCATCCCCAGGAATCCTTCATCACTCTCCTTGGTCTCGGACTTTTCGCCTTATACTTAGGGCTGCGGGGAGAAGCTTCGGCTTCGGCACATGTCTCCCAAGGCGTAAGCCAAAGGCCGTCCATCTTAAAAAGATTGATCCGAGCTGGAGCCATCCTGCTGGCTATGACAATCATAGGAGCAGGAATAGCTGCCCTCCAGCTCTTGCCCACCATGGAACTCTCCACCCAGTCTATTCGCAGCGGCGGCTTGCCCTACGGAGAGGCGTCTTCCTTTTCTCTGCCTCCACAAGAGATCCTGCGCTCACTACTTCCTACCTTCGTCAAGCCTCCTTTTAGCGAGTACGTGGCCTACATCGGCATCTTCCCTATCGCCCTAGTTTTAGTCGCCTTCCGAAAACGGCCCCACAACTCTTACACCCCCTTTTGCCTCCTCCTGGCCGTAGTTGGGTTTATTTTGGCCCTAGGAGGTTACACACCCCTCTACCCGGTGTTGTACCGCATTTTACCCGGCATCGACCTCTTTCGGGTACCTGCCCGCTGGCTTTACCTCTACACTTTTGCTATGGCCCTAGCCGCCGGAATTGGTCTGAACACACTGACCCAAGGCCGAGGGATAACCACCAAGGCACGAGCTCACAAAAGAGTTATTTTCCCCATCCTGGCAGTTCTCTTCTGGGGAGGTTTTGAACTGGCTCGCCTCAATATACTCATACCTCCTGGCTTCGTACTGGGCCTTTGGGGGGGGATGGGTCTTCTGGCCTTAGCCCTTACATCCTGGTCAGCCTCTAAAATCCCCCCCACCCTACTAGCCTCGATCCTCTTGGCCCTGGTGGGATTGGAGCTATTCTTCGCTGGTAGAGATCTGGAATTCAATCATCCTGTTCCACCTCAAGCCTACTCTTCTCTGAGACCAGCCGTCGCCCAACTGCTCACCGACCAAGGAAATTACCGCATCCTCAGCCTAGCCAGCTCTGACTTCGAGCCCGGTGATAAGGCAGAACTTCAGGCCATCTTTGGCGACAATTTGTCTTCCACCGATATTGATTTCTTTATCGCCAGCGCCAAATACAAAGAGGTCTTGGCCTCTAACTTGCCCCTGCGTTACCAAATAGCCACCATAGATGGCTATGATGTGTTGCCTCTCCAACGTTATGTAGAGTTCAAGAAACTCCTCTTTGACAGTGGCGGAGTAGCCTCCGGAGCCGATCCCAATCAACCCGATGGCCTGCTGCGCCTCCAACTGCGGAATATTCCCGATAGCCGAGTGCTGGGGGCCCTAAGTGTGAAATACATCATCACCGATAAAACCAATGACCCTTGGGTGGACAACGTTTATTATGATTTAGCCTCCACCGTGGTAGTGGGCCGCAACAATCCAGCCTATCTGGACTCTCTTCCGTCTTTCGAAGCCACCGCTATAGGTATAATCTCCCACCTGGCCCAAGGATCAGGGCTACTTCAGGGCCAACCCATTGCCAGGGTTAGCGTTAGAGACCAGGAAGGAAAGATTATCACCACCACCCTGCGGGCGGGGATAGACACCGCTGAAGGGGAAAACCAGGAGTTAGGGAACCAACGTCAGCCTCGGATCGTCTCCCAAGATAAAGGCGAGCCCCAAATCCATAATTTCTATACCCGGGTCGAACTGGGAAAAGCCACCTACCCTAGAGAGATTAAAGTGGAATACCTGGCGCCGCAGGGCGAACTCAGCCTCCGCGGGCTAAGCCTAATTGACGGCCGCACCCAGGCTGCCGAGGCTCTAACTCTCAACCCCCGACTCAAGCTGGTGCACAGCGGCGATGTCAAGATCTACGAAAATCTGGACTGGATGCCCCGAGCCTATTTGGTACATGACTGGAAATTGGCCACCACTTTAGATGATACTTTAGATATATTAAAAGGGGATTTTAGGAATAGGGTAGTTTTAACCGAGAGCCCCAAGGATATGAACGGACGCCCGTCCGTAGCCACAAAGGACAGGGTAGAGACAACGAAAGATGAGCCAGATAAGATCAACATCTCGGCTCAACTGGCTCGTCCTGGCTTTCTCGTTCTCACCGACGCGTATTATCCCGGCTGGAAGGCATGGGTGGATGGCAGCCCAGCTCCCATATATCGCGCCCAATACCTCTTTCGCGCCCTCTACCTAGCCCCAGGCCAACACGAAATAGAGTTCCGCTACGAGCCCGCCTCTTGGCGCTGGGGCTGGCTCATCACTAGGCTAACTTTGGCCCTGGTCATTGGCCTATTAGGGCTTATGGCTCTGAAGGCCATCTTAGGCCGAAGGGCTAAGGATTGACAACAACGTCGTTGCCAATCTAAACTGCAGGCACTCATGTCACAAGTAATTTTGTCTTCCAACCTAAAGTCCATAATCAAACGGGGTTGGTTGCTGGTCTTGGCCCTAGTCTTGGTGTTACCAGCATCTCCCGTCCAGAGCCAAACCATTGAACGCATCGGGAAAATACGCTGGGCTTACTACGTAGCTTACGATGCCAACTCTCTCGGCTCTCTTAAAGAACATATTGACAGCTTAGATTATGTATCGCCCTTCTGGTTTCAACTTGATGATGGTGGGAACTTAAATAACATCAACCAAGATGATTTTGACGGCGTAGCCCAGTTTGTCCAATCTAGAGGGGTTAAACTAGTGCCTACGGTTAAAAATGGAGCCACAGGAGGCGCTTTTCACTCGGTCTTGGCCGATCCTGCTCTGCGAACCCAAACCATAGGTCGCTTGGTAGAGTTAGCGATGAGCCGAGGCTACGATGGCCTTCACATCGACTTTGAAAACCTCGATAGTGGTGACCGTCCCCATCTTAGCGCCTTCATGGCGGAACTGGCGGCTGCGCTACGGAGCCGAGGCAAATTGGTAAGTCAAGCCGTTGCCGCCAAAGAGGAGGAAAAGACTACCGGCTGGGCGGGTGTTTACGATTACTCTGCCTTGGCTCCCTCTAACGACCTAATAGTTCTCATGGCCTACGGCTACCGCACCGCCTCCAGCTCTGTTCCTGGCTCAACAGCCCCCATCCTTTGGGTGGAGAAAAGCGTGGCCTACGCCGCCAGTCAAATTCCAGCAGACAAGCTTATTTTGGGGGTGCCTTGGTGGGGCTACGACTGGAATTTGACCATAGGCCCCCCCGCCACCTCCTTACGTTATGCCCAAAGTATCGCCTTAGCCCAACAGCATGGGGCTGCCATCGCTTATGACGAAGCCAGCCAAGGGGCCACCTTCAGCTATAACTCCGGAGGGCAAAATCACCAGGTGTGGTTCGAAAACCGCCGCAGCCTGGATGCCAAATTGGATCTAGTCTTTAAGTATGGGCTGGCCGGGGCCGCGGGCTGGCGTCTAGGCCACGAGGATCCCGAGGCCTGGGCATCTTTTGATGCCCGGTTGGGCTTTCGCACCTGGTTCTTCGCCGAGGGAGCTACCGCCACCCCCTATCACACCTGGATCCTTATGCTGAACCCTAACCCTTACTCCGTCCAGGCCAAAGTCACCTTTATGAAGGAAGATGGTTCCACCGTAATCAAAAACTACACCTTGCGCCCCACCTCTCGCTTTAATCTCTTTGTCAACGCTGTGGTGCCCAACGCCGCTTTGTCTACCAAAGTGGAGGCAGATGCAACCATCTTCGTAGAACGGGCCATGTATTTTGGCCACGATGGCCACGTCTCAGCCGGGGTCAACGCACCCCGCTATAATTGGTATCTACCCGAGGGCTTCACTGGCCCTGGATTCCATACCTGGCTATTACTTATGAATCCCAATCCCGTACCCTCTCCTGTTACCCTAACCTTCATGAAGGAAGACGGCTCTACGGTAGTTAAGAGCTACACCCTGGGCCCTACCTCACGTCTTAATATCTGGGCCAACGAAATCCTCCCCAATAGTGCTTTCGCCACCGAGGTATCTGCCCAGGCACCAGTGGTGGCGGAGAGAGCCACCTATTTCGATGGCGGAAAGGGAGGGCATGGCTCTGTGGGTAGCACTTACACCTCAAAACAATGGCAGCTCGCCGAAGGCTACACGGGCTTTGATAGCTGGCTCCTCTTCATGAACCCCAATCCGGTGCCGGCCCAGGTGACGATGACCCTCAACCCAGAGGGAGGCCAACCAGTAGTACGCACTTTCAATCTTAAGCCTTCCAGCCGCTTCAATATCTATACCAACTCTTTCCTTCCCCCCAATACCCCCTTTGCCACCACAGTGACGTCCGACCAGCCTATAGTTCTGGAGCGATCCATGTACTGGGGGTCAAGTCTCAATGGACACAGTTCTTTAGCGGCCACCGCTCCATCTACTACCTGGTTCTTAGCAGAGGGCGCTACCGCCTATCCTTTTGAGGAATGGGTATTCATCTCCAATCCCGGCAGCGTACCCACCAATGCTAACTTAACTTTTATGAAAGAGGATGGCACCACCCTAAGCCGGAATTACAACGTGGCCGCCCGATCCCGTATCACCGTCCATGTGGACGACATAGTGCCCGATAGCGCCCTATCCATACGAGTGGATAGCGACCAGCCCATAGTGGTGGAGCGGACTATGTATTTCGGGATCGGTGGCACCAACAGCTTAGGTATGGCACAATAAGGTTAGGAAACGCCCATGCCCGAGAAATACGAGCGAGAGATAGACGAGGTACTTCGCCAGATGAAATTCCAACCTCGACGTCGGAGGCCCTCTTTCCGCCTCTGGTTACGGCGAACGAGAGAGCGCTTTTCTCGCCTCAGACCCTCTTCTCCTGGCCAGCTAATGCTCATAAGCTTCGGCCTGGGAATAGCCGCTTTGTTCCTGCGCTCTTATTCTCCCCGCTGGGGGACGCCACTGGGCACAATAGCCATCGTCCTTTTCATTCTTGCCTTCTTAACCTCTTTTATGCGTCCCGGATACCGGCCTCAAAAACGGTGGCGAGGCTATCTAGTGGACGAGACACCGACACCTTGGTGGGAAAAGCTTTACCGCTGGCTTTATCGGGGGTGATTTATGGTCGGCGATTTGCGTGATCAAATAACAGAAGCCCTTAAAGGCCACCAAGGATATTATGTCGAGGTTCGGATAGAGGAGGGAGAGGCAACTCGCCTCAGCTATCGAGGACGAGAGCTGGAGGATGTAGGCCGAACCACCAGCCAGGGCGGTAATGTGCGCGCCCTGGTCGATGGAGGCTGGGGATTCGCCAGTTTCAATGACTTGGGAGATCTTCGAGAGCAGGTGGCATCGGCGGTATCTCAAGCCCGACTGGTGGGAGGAGAAAGCTTTCGTCTGGCGGCCAGCGCATCTCAAGTCGACATCGTAGGCCCCACTTTGAAAAGTGACCCCCGGTTGATTCCCTTGTCTGAAAAAAAGCGCCTCCTCGATGAATATAACGATGTTCTTTGGGCCACCCCACTTCTTCAAACCTCCACCATAGGCTACGGCGATGGCCGACGGCGAATAATCTTCGCCAACTCCGAAGGCAGCTATATTGAGCAGAGCCGGGTGGATGTCACCCTGCGGGTGACCGCGGTGGCTCGGCGCAATGGCGATGTCCAGCAGGTGGGTATGAGCATCGGCAGCTTGGGGGACTTCGGAGTAGTAGAAGGCCTTCATGACGAAATCAAGGTCATGGCGGAGCGAGCAGTGGCCATGCTGGACGCCCCAACTGCCAAGGGGGGCGAGTATACCGTGGTCCTCGACCCTATCTTAGCCGGCGTGTTCGTCCACGAGGCCTTCGGCCACCTCTCCGAGTCCGACTTCGTCTATGAGAACCCCAGTATGCGAGAGATCATGGTTCTAGGTAAGCGATTCGGCGGCCAGCATCTGAATATCGTGGATGGGGCGGCCATCCCCGACCTGCGGGGCAGCTTCCATTACGATGAGGAGGGAGTGCCCGCCGCCAGAACCTATCTTATTAGGGAAGGTGTGCTGGTAGGACGGCTCCACTCGCGGGAGACGGCGGCCAAGATGGGCGAGGCCCCCACCGGCAACGCCCGGGCCATCGACTATCGCCACCCACCCATCGTCCGCATGACCAACACCATCATCGAGCCGGGCAATGTCTCCTTTGAGGACATGATCAGCGACATCGAGGAGGGGATCTACGCCAAGAACTGGTACGGGGGAACCACCAGCATGGAGATGTTCACCTTCTCCGCCGGGGAGGCCTATATGATCCGACACGGCAAGGTGGCCGAGCTCCTGCGCCCGGTGATGCTCACCGGCAACGTCTTCCAGACCCTGGAGAACATCGACGCCATCGGCAACGACCTGGATATGAACCAGGGCGGCGGCTGCGGCAAGGCGGGGCAGATGCCCCTGCCTGTCTCCAACGGCAGCCCCCACATACGGATAAGGAAATGCGTGGTGGGAGGAAAGTAACGAAGACATGTTGGAAATTATCGCCAATTTGAGACTATTTAACCGAAAGGAACGCTTCTTTTTGGTTGGAATGGCCTTGGGGAACCCAAAATTCAAGCTTATTGAACAATTCCGAAACCAACTCAATGATAAACTTGGATTGTTTGTACCTGAAGATGCTTTTGCCGCCATGGACTATCACCTCGACTGGATTTATGCCCAGTCTTTTTATGTCGCCTATCAGCGACAACGCAAACGAGCCGTATGAAAACTTCGATAAGCAAATAGAGGCAAATCAGCAAGATATAGATTTACTAGTTGCTTATCAGGACGAAAAGGTATGTCACTTAATAATGTTGGAAGCGAAAGGCGTGGGTGGATTTACAAACAGGCAACTAAACGACAAAGTAAAAAGATTGGGAAAAATCTTCGGTGAGGATGGCAAGAAATGGGAAGGTGTAATGCCACATTTTGTAATCTTAGCTCCTAAACTACCAAAGGGGCTAAAACCCGAGGGATGGCCTACTTGGATTCCTCAATACCTTGAGAACTCATGGATGAAATTGTCCATACCGCCAGGGCTAAAAAGGATTACTCGCTGTGACAAAGATGGAAATATGAGTGCGAACGGTAAATATTGGAAAGCGGTTAAGGAGAGGAAGAGCATAAGCGATGATCGAACAGCTTCTTAACCTGGCCCAGCGCCACTGTGAGGCTGCCGAGGTCTTCTCCATAACCCAGGAGAGCACCCCGGTCCGCTTTGAGACCAACCGCCTCAAGGAGATCACCACTCGCTCCTCCCAAGGGGTGGCCCTGCGCTTGATCAAAGACGGGCGCATTGGCTTCGCCGCCAGTTGGGGGGAGGTGTCGCCTCGGGCCCTGGTGGATATGGCCTTGGAGACCGCACCCTTGGGGGCAGCGGCCCACCTTGAGCTGCCATCCCTTCTGCCTTATCCCAGCGTGGAGATATATGATCCCGCCGATGTAGCGGTGGAGACTATGGTACAAATGGGCCAGTCCCTTATCGACCGTGTCCGGCAGAACACCCCCGACCTTCAGTGTGAGGCCCATATCGGCCAGACCAAGATGACCGTTGACATCATCAATTCCCAGGGAGGCCGAGGCCACTACGAAAAAAGCGTTTTCGGCGTTGGCATAGAGGGAACGTTAATTCGCGGCACCGACATGCTCTTCGTCGGCGACAGTTTCAGTTCATGCCAGCCCATCCCCGATTTCGCCCCCATTGCCGAGACTACGCTGGAGCAATTAGAGTTGGCCAAAGAGACGACCACCATAAAGAGCGGCCAATGGCCGGTGGTTTTCACCCCACGCGGCGTAGCCGGCGCCTTGCTCTCGCCATTGCTTATGGGCTTCAATGGCAAGATAGTGTGGCAAGGGGCTTCACCCCTCGTCAACAAATTGGGGCAGCGGTTATTCGATCCTCGGCTTAATCTTTGGGACGATGCCACTATTCCGCTTCGACCTGGTAGCCGACCCTGCGACGATGAGGGTGTACCCAGCCAACGAATCACCCTAATTGACCAGGGCGCAGTAGCTCACTTCCTTTACGACCTTCAAACGGCAGCCCTATCAAACACCCAGAGCACAGGCAGCGCCAGCCGAGCCCTGACCAGTCTACCCTCTCCCGCCTCCAGCACCATCATCATGGGGGAGGGGGAAACCCCTTATGCCGATATGATAGCTAACTTAAAAGAGGGGTTAGTGGTGGAGGAGCTGATGGGCGCCGGCCAGGGCAACGTATTAGGGGGAGAGTTCAGCGGCAACGTACTTTTAGGTTACAAAGTAGAAGGTGGTAAGATAGTGGGTCGGGTGAAAGACACCATGGTCTCCGGCAACATCTATCAAGCTCTAGCCAATATAATCGCCATCGGGAAGGAATCCCTCTGGGTAGGAGGAGCTATCCGCCTCCCTGCTCTATGCCTGGGCCCCCTCATGGTGGCCAGCAAAGGATAAGCCCTCACCAGATAGGCTGTCCAAAATTAGGCAAGCAGCACCCCTTAGGCCGGCGTCGTCTCCCAGGGCCGAGGGCAAAATAGCCACTTGGCGAAAAGAGGGCATGGCCCGCTCCGCTACCACCCGCCGCACCGGATCCAGGAGCAGGTCGCCGGCCTGGATGGCCACCCCACCCCCAATGACCACTGCCTGGGGATTAAAAATATGTACCAAATTAACCACCCCCACCCCCAAATAGCTACCTACAATCTCCAGGATTCCCCTAGCCAGACCATCGCCAGAGCGAGCGGCAGCTATCACCGTCTCCCCCACCACCCTTTTCCCTTGCAAGGCGCTTTTTGCCCCTCGCGCCAACCGCTCGTTGGCCCAACGAGCTATAGCCAACCCCGAGGCCAACATTTCTAAACAGCCCACATTGCCGCATTTGCACCGCGGTCCGGCAAGGTCTATGGTCATATGACCCGGCTCTGTAGCCAAACCCTGAGCTCCTAAAAGAAGTCGGCCCTCGATTATGACTCCACCCCCTATGCCCGTTCCCACCCCTAAATAAATCATATGTTGATAGCCTCGGCCAGCACCAAAACGGTGCTCGGCCAGAGCCGCCATATTAGCATCGTTGCCCACCAGAACTGGGAGGGAAAACTCCGCCTCCCATATCTCCCGTAATGGAGTGTTATCCCAGCCCTGGAGATTGGGTGGCTTAAAAAGCACCCCCGCCTCAGGGTCTACCGGTCCAGCGACCGCCGCCCCCAAACCGGCGATAGCATTCAAACCCACTTTGGCAGCCACCTGACGGATTTTGTCATTGATTCGTTTTAGAGTGTTTTCCTGACCTTCTTTAGTCCTGGTGAGCTCTGACGCCCGATGAAGGATCTTGCCATCAGCATCCACCACGGCAACCCTAAAACGGGTGCCTCCCAGGTCGATGGTCAGAATATAGGATTTATTAACCACAACCCCTCCTGCCCCGTTAGTATAATTGGCTTTAAGCTCGGAGACAATAAAAGTGGCGTTCTGTCAAATCTGTTGGTTCACTTCCATAAGCTGTCAAGAGGCTGATGGTCTAGGTAAAAAAACTAGCCCCCCGACCGGCTAAGGGACAGCGCTAGAACTAGTTAACACAGATAAAACCTACGGCAAACGGCCTATAATAGGCTCGATGACCTCGGGGGGAAAGGCCTTAAGCGTTTCAGTGCGGACATTGCCTCGGGAGCCAAGAGCCAAGGCCGCCCCTAAGACCGCCTCGTCGCTGGGCCCCTCCGCGACCATGACGAAATCGTATCGGCCCATAGTTACGTAAAACCCCAACATCTTGCCGCCGCCGGCCTCAATGGCTTGCCGGCTCTGAGCTAGGCGCTGGGGGCTATCCTTGACATTGCGGATTCCCTGATCGGTCCAGTTGCCCATAATAATGTAATACGGCATGATCAAACTCTCCTTTCTTTCCCTTAAGGCACTGCCAGGCATTATACTCTCTCTGAGAGCACTATGTTAAGCATGTGTACTCGTCCAGTAGATCCCGTACACTTTTTGCTC
>JACQTR010000033.1 GCA_016210705.1 Chloroflexota bacterium
ATCCGCTTCGGCCTGGCCGCTATTAAGAACGTAGGCACCACCGCCATAGAGACCCTTCTAGAGGCCAGGGGAAAAGGCGGCCATTTCAGTTCAATTGAAGACTTCTGCCAGCGGGCCAACCTTCGCGGGGTAAACAAACGCGTGCTTGAAAGCCTGGTCAAAGCTGGTGCCCTAGACCCTTTAGGCAGCCGTGGGGCTTTATTGGCCAGCATCGATCGGATTCTTTCTTTAGCCCAACGGGAGCATCAAATGAGAGAGAAGGGCCAGACTACTATGTTCGACCTTTTTGGAGAAGAGGTAGCCAAGCCCTCCGTTTCCATTTTTTCGACCCTTGAGGATATCCCCCCTCAGGAGAAACTGATGTGGGAGAAAGAACTTCTGGGAGTCTATCTCTCCCAACATCCTTTTACGGCCATCGCCCCCCATTTGGCCACCGCCACCTTCTGCGGCCAAGTGAATGCCGAACTGGTAGGAGAAAAGGTGACAGTGGCCGGCATTGTGGCCGCGGTGCGCCAGCTTTACACCAAGGATCGACGGCTCTTCGTGGCCGCCACCCTGGAAGACCTAGAGGGCAGCCTGGAAGTGACCGCCTGGCCCGAGGTCTACGAACGCACTACCTATCTTTGGACCGAGGGGAATATACTCCTGGTCGAGGGCAAAGTCAGGATGCGCGGCAACCAAGTACAGTTAAGCTGTGATAACGCCACCTTATACCAACCCGAAAGGGAAAAACTACCTGAGTCTGGAGAACACGTCTCCGATCCTATGCCAACCTCTGCCACACGTCAGCTTTTTATAACTTTGACCTCCACCCTGGATGAGACCCAAGATGTGTCTCGTCTCCAAGCTATCATGAATACTCTCAGAGAATACCCTGGCTCCGATATAGTGCATTTAATAATAGCTGAGGATGGGGAGATGGTGGAGTTAGAGTTTCCCGATACTACCGGCTACTGCCCGCAGCTTCAAGAACGCCTAACCAGCTTGGTGGGTCCCTCTGGTAGCGTTTCCTGGAAAGAGCGTTAAAAGTGGAATGGAAAATCCTGGTAACAGCGCCGGATCAACTAACCGCCGAGATGTGGCAAGAGATTTTGGAACAAGAGGGCATCCCCTCCATGATCCAACCCCAAGATGTGGCATCCTACCTGGGTGTTTCCGCCATGCCCTGCCGATTAATGGTGCCCAAGGACCTACTGGCCGAGGCCGCCGCTACCCTAGCTAGTCACTTGGAAAGTCGAGACTGAACCCTCAACTATAAGTAGATATTTCTTCATCCCTATCCCTCCCGAATAACCACCAAGACGGCCATCGCTAGCGATGACCCGATGACAAGGCACCACAATAGGCAGGGGGTTGGCCGCTAAGGCTTGGCCTACAGCCCTAACCGCCCGCGGCTCGCCCATCCTTCGCGCCAACCACCCGTAGCTGCGGGTCTGCCCATAGGGTATGGAGCAAGTCGCCTCCCAAACGGCACAACGGAAGGGGCTTGCCCCTCCAAAATCCAGCGCATCAGGGAAAGAAACCGTCTCTCCCCGAAAGTAGCGGCTCAACCGTTGTGACAGATCAGAAAAATCCGAGTCGTCGGCCGTAGCATATTGCCATGGCTCACCTAAAAGGCTTAGAACCGCCGCGGCAGAGGGTTGAGGTAACACCAATTGCCGCAGCCCCACCCTGCTGGCCAATCCCCCCATCCAACCCCGCTCCGTCTGCCACAGCCCAAACTTCAGCTTCATGAATCAATTATAGCAAGGCCCTCCCTTGAAGACCATCCTTTTACAGTTTATAATGGATTATTAAATTTTTGGTGAGAGACTTTGTCACAGGTCCAACTTTATGATTGCACCCTTCGTGATGGTGCCCAGCGGGAGGGGATCTCCTTCTCGGTAGAGGATAAACTGAAGATCGCCCAAAAGCTGGATCAGTTGGGCATACCCTTCATCGAGGGTGGCTGGCCCGGCTCTAACCCCAAGGACGCCGAGTTCTTCCTCCGGGCCAGGAGCCTAGCCCTATCTCAAGCGCGTCTAGCCGCCTTCGGCAGCACCCGCCGCGCTAAAACCAAAACTGAAAACGATGCCAACCTTAAGGCTCTGGTGGATGCTCAAACCCCGGTGGTCACCATCGTTGGCAAGAGCTGGGATCTGCACGTTACCCAGGTTCTGGAGACCACCTTAGACGAAAACCTGAAGATGATCGCCGACTCTGTAAGTTACCTTAAAGGTAAAGGCCTTACCGTTTTTTTCGACGCTGAGCACTTCTTCGACGGATTCAAGGCAAACCCTCAATACGCCCTGCGCACCCTAGCGGCCGCCGCCACAGCCGGGGTGGATTGCCTGGTTCTATGCGACACCAATGGCGGTAGTCTGCCATCCGCGGTAACTGCCGCTGTTACCGCCGCTAAAGATGTTTGCCTGGTGCCCTTGGGCATCCACACCCACAACGATGGCGAGTTAGCAGTGGCCAATACCCTGGCCGCCGTAGCCGCTGGTGCCACCCAAGTCCAGGGCACTATCAATGGCTATGGAGAGCGCTGTGGCAACGCCAACCTCTGTTCCATCATTCCCGCTTTGATGATTAAAATGGGCATCCCTTGCCTCGGCCAAGAACAATTGGCCCAACTGACAGAGGTCTCCCATTACGTAAGCGAAATCGCCAACCTCACCCCCGATGCTCACCAGCCCTACGTGGGTGCCAGCGCCTTCGCTCACAAGGCCGGCCTCCACGCCTCGGCCATGATAAAGTCGGAGGTTAGCTATCAACATATCCCACCGGAGAAGGTAGGAAATGTGCAGCGAGTGCTGGTGTCGGAGCTCTCGGGTCGGGGTAACATCCTTTATAAGGCTAAAGAATTGGGCCTGGAGGTGGTGGTGGCCGGCGATAACTCCCGTCGGGTATTGGAGAATATTAAGGCCATGGAGAGCCGAGGCTTTCAATACGATGGCGCCGAGGCCTCTTTCGAGCTCCTTCTACGCCGAGCCCACCCCCAATATCGGCCCGCCTTTGAGCTGGTGGACTTTCTGGTCTTGGTGGAAAAACATCGGCGCCGGCCTGCTCAAGGAAACGATGAAGAGATGCTTTCCGAGGCAGCCATTAAGGTTAGGGTAGGAGAGGAGATCATCCACACCGTGGCCGAGGGCAACGGGCCGGTCAACGCTCTTGATGCAGCCCTAAGGAAGGCCCTTCTGCAATTTTACCCCAGCTTAGCCGCTGTGAAACTAACCGACTACAAGGTCCGTATCCTTGATGAAGGAGGCGGTACCGAGGCTCAGGTGCGAGTGCTCATCGAATCCAGCGATGGCGAACTTCAGTGGCACACCGTGGGCAGCTCCTCCAACATCATTGAAGCCAGTTGGCTAGCCTTGGCCGATAGCTTAGAGTACTGGCTAATAAAAAGAGGGGCTATCCCTAAAAGATAACCCTATTCACCACCCGGGTTCTCCTAATTTTGAAGAAACCTTTATGGAGGGGAACGTCTTGGGCCAACGTAGACTAGGAGCAATAGACCTAGGGGCAACCCTATCAGCCACCCGACGATTACCCACCAGAAGGCAACGGGTATCAGCCACCAAGTCAGCGCGCCGAGGAATATGAGGAACGCCGCCATCGCGACGAAAGCGGCTCGTAGCTCCGAAAGAAGGCCGTTTCTAATGTCCTGATCCTGAGAAAAAGAACTAACGATAGCGACGCTGATGGCTCCACACGTTAGGGGCTAATTCTGGGCCCGATGCAACTATCTAATTTCAAAGGTTGAGAGTATTACCTTATCTGCTTCAGATCTCGTGCCGTGTCTGTACACAGGTAACCGTTGGTTTGTTCCTACATCGTAAACTCCAACCTCCAATTGATATTTACCATCAGGGATATCTTCAGGAATAAGCACTGAAGAGCGATCTACAACCACTTCCCCATCGGGCCATTTGGATGTTGGATAGCTATTTTCTAATGGTTGATGATCGTCTTGAGAAAGAACACGACCGTCGCTGACATCAGCAAGGTGCACAAAGATAGTATAATTCTCATCGACACCATCCCCAACTGTTCTGAAATATAGAGCCGTTTTCAATGTCTCTCCCCTATGGATTACTAAATCCTCGGCCGGTACGAGGTCCTCTCCACGCCCTATATCAATGTCATACCCAATCATTTTGACCTCATTACCATAGTTAATTTCAATTTGGTCTTCAGCCAAAGCTTTAGAGTTCAACTCTCGCAAGGTATTTCCCATCAAATAAAGGCGAGTGTCAGAGTATTGGTCAATTAGTAACGGATACGGAAATGAGGGACAAGCAACCTCGTCATTAAACTGTACTTTGTCATCATACAAAATTATCCATTCCCTGCCATCAGTATCATTACTACCACTAGTTTCGCAAATCGAGGTTCCCTTTTCGCCCAATAAGCGGACATCTGGCTTGACCTGCGAATATGCCGCTACATACCCTGCCTGCCAGACGTAGGTTGCAAGCACAAGATCCTTTTCATCAACCAAACGATCGAACGAGTCTAGGACTTGACGAAAACCTTCAGAAGTGTAATCCATCTTTTGAAAATCGTAGTCAAGAGCCGGTACAGCGGCACCAGCAGCCAACAAAACAAGCAGTGAAGAAAAAGCTAACAAATAGTGTCGCCTCATGACAGAACCGACTCCAAACGATGCTATCAGGATTATTAAAGGGCTCAAAAAAATCACCATCCGAGGGTAGAAAAGGGGACGCCACAAGGTGAAAGCGTAAACCAATATGATATAGGTTGGCAGATAGATGAAGAGCATAAATAGTTCAGCCCGTCGCTTTTTCCCCCGTGTTACGTATACAAAGGCCGATATGATGGCCAACATGAAGGGCAGGGTTAGTACTAGGGCCAAGGGAGCTCGAGATTCTTCTCCAGCACTGATAGCTAACCACGACACCTTTGCGAATTCTAACACCCCACCCGGAACGATGTTCCCCCCAAAGAGTTCGTAGCCAGGAGCTATCATACGCAAAGCAACAACATAAAGCCAGGGAATATATAAGAACACCACTGCGATCTGTGCTGCTAACCACAGTCTTGGCAACCTACGTTTACGATACCAGATAATTAGAGCCCAGATATTCTGAGCCACCATTACAAATGCGACATAATAGTACGTGTATAACCCCAGCACGGTGACTAAGATGTAGGACAGAAAAGGCATCCATCCCCCAAAAGTGCTTAGCTTCGGGTTAGATTTGTCATCTTGTGGCTCAAGCTGCGCACCCTTGTCACCTGAACCAAGTAGTCTGGCGGCGAGGAACATGGATAACAGCCCCAGTAGGATGGTTAGGCTATACATTCTTATTTCTTGACTGTAATAGACGTCGGCAGGGGCCACTGCCAGCAGAATCGCTGCTATCCAAGCTACGTTTCTGTTAAATAACGACCGCCCTACCTGATATATGACGGCTACAGTCAATACGCCGAAGACAAAAGAAAGGAATCTTAGTGCGAAAACGCTACTTCCTGCTATCTTTATCCAATAGCTAAGCAGCACATAATATAGTGGAGGGTGGAGGCTAAGCGCAAAGTCCCTTTCCCACGTGATTTGAGGGATAGGTAGGGTGGCAAAATAGATGCTTATGCCTTCGTCCCACCACATGCCCTTTTCCCCGAAAGCATACAACCGTAGGGCGAAAGCGAGCAGCAAGACAATGCCTACAGCCAAATGGAGGCCTACCCTCATGGAAACCTCCTGAAGGATAAGTCTCTGCTTTAGCCTTAGCAGACCTAGGAGGATAGGGGGCTTAGGCAAAACTATCTATGGCCAGAATGAATTGACCTTCATCTGTCAAAAGATAGCCCCCTATCCTCCTAAACGTTTCACTCTAGAGCCCGGGACCCTCGGATGGTCTTAGAGGCTGCGCTTCAAAGGTGGGGACCGCCGAAGAGGCCGAAGAGGAAGGGTTAAAACGGTGCTGCCCAGACCTACCCCCGGCCTTCGGACGTAAGGAAGGCAATCCTACTAGCTGTACCACCCGCGCCTCGTTGGAATCGCCCACCGTGACTACCATAACCTGATTTCCCACCTTAAGGTCAGAGATGCCCTTGGCCAAAGGTAGAAACTGGGTATTCGCCGTTACCTTGTAGCTGACCGTCCCCGTCTGCCCGTTCGGGGTAATAGTAAAGGAATCGGAGTTCACCCCAGCCACCACCCCAAAGGTAGTCTTAAGAGTGACTTCCTTACCGTCTTTATCCAAGACTCGGAACTGACCCCCTAGGATGTGGCCAAAGATGTCCTTGGGGTCTAGTCCCTGCCAAAGCTCTTTTAGAAAGGGTATACGTCCTAGCACATCTAGTCTGGGATGAGCTAGTTGGGGCCGGCTTGGGGCCGACCCTACGGTAACCTTCACCGTCAGCTCTTGATCGCCTCTCATCACCGTTAGGGAGACCTCGGCGCCCACTTTAGTACCTCGGATGGCCTCCGTGACCGCCTTCACATCGCTGGCCTCCTTGCCATCGATGGTCAAGATAATATCCTTAGCCTTTAGGTCGGCCTTAGCCGCCGGACTGTCGGAAATTACCCTTAAGATCACCACCCCCGAGGTTCGGGACAAGCCCAGCCTTTGAGCCAAACGCTCATCGAGGTTGGCAATCGAGACCCCTATCCAGGGTTTAGCCTCAGGGGTGGGTGTGGGCGTCGGTTCCTGAGCCCGTACCCCTATCCCTCGGGACACGCCAATCCCCACCAAAGAAAGGGCCAGCAAGGCCGCTAAAACCAAAAGAAGTCGTTTCGTCCTAACAAGTCGTTTCACCTCAAAACTCCTTTTAAATTATCATTGCGAGCCCAAAATGGAGATAGCGGTAGCGTTAATGGTGTCATCATTTTTCTCCCCGCTAACCAATATGCGGTCCCCTTTCTTGATGTCGTTTCGGCTCCCGGTCACCATCTTCTGGATAGCGGTATCTCCCCCCAGGTTGACCACCACCGACCCCTGGGGCGTAGTCAGGGTGATAGTATCGCCCTCCACCTTCTCCACCGTCCCTGTTGCCCCGCGACCCATTGCCCCAAAAAGACCGCCCATATCCTGGCCATCTCCCTGCTGGCCGGGCACCGGCGTCCCTTGAAAGAAACGCCCCCCTTGGCCGGGCACGGGCGTCCCTTGGAAAAACTGGCGAGATTGCCCCGCAACGGGCGTGGACGACTTTTCCTGGTTCTTACCTACGGTTACCCCGCCAGCAAAAGCACCTCCCACCCCCAGCCCAAAGACCAGCACCAGTACCAAAAGCACCTTGAAACCAAGCTTCATCACTCCTCCTTCATTCATACCTCAAGGCAGCGATGGGGTTCAGTCGCGCCGCCCGGGCCGCCGGGTAGATCCCGAAAAAGAGGCCGGTGGCCACCGCCACCGCCACCGCCAAAATAAGGATATGGGGCGGGACCACGGTATAGAGAACCTGGCCGCTAAAGGTCCTTCCCGAGATAAAGCGAGAGACGCCCCAGCCACCCAGCAACCCCACCCCTCCCCCAAAGAGGCTGAGAACCGTGGCCTCCATCAGAAACTGCATCAAAATATCCCGCCTCTTGGCCCCCACCGCCTTACGAATGCCGATCTCCCGGGTTCGCTCCGCCACCGAAACCAGCATAATATTCATAATGCCAATGCCCGCCACCAGGAGGGATATGCCGGCGATGATCCCCAAAAAGGTGGTGAAGGTTCCCGTCACCTCCTTTTGAGCCGCTATAGTCTCCTCCTGGCTGGTAATGGTAAAGTCATCGCTTCCGGTGAGGCGGTGACGCTGGCGAAGGATGGCGGCGATCTCCCCCGTCGCTTGCTCTGTTTTAGCCCCTTTGGCCAGTTGGACATTTATCGAGGAAACCGTGCGACCTCCTTGAGCCGTGCGCTGCGCCATGATCCGGCTCTGAACAGTGGTGATGGGCGCTAGCACCACATCGTCCTGAAGGCCAAAGCCGGTGCCTCCCATCCTCTTCAAAACCCCCACTACTCGGAACTGGCGATTGTTGATCTTCACCGATTCCCCCAGGGGGCTGCCCCCTTGGAAGAGGTTATCGGCCACGGTGGCTCCTAGAACCACCACCATAGAGCGGGCCTCCACATCGCGGTCAGATATGAAATCCCCATCGGCCACGGGGGAGTTACGCACATACTGGTAATCGGGGGTCACCCCAATGATCTGAGTATTCACATTTTGCCCAGCAGCCACCACCTGAGCAAAGGTCTGCACCTGAGGAGCCACCGCTGCCACTGAGGGTACATTGACGGGATCGGCCAAGGCGGTGGCGTCCTCTAGGGTTAAACTGGCCGCCCCCCCTTGGGCCCCCCTCACCCGGCCCTCTGAAGAGGCCCCAGGGCGAACATAAAGGAGATTAGTCCCCATAGCCGTGATCCGGGAGAGAACTCGTTCCTGAGATCCTTGGCCGATGGACATCAAGGAGACAACAGAACTGATGCCAATAACGATGCCCAAAACCGTGAGCAGGGAGCGCAGCTTGTGGGTGGCCAGGGCCGTCACCGATACCCGCAGGGCCTCCACCAGGCTCATGCCATCACCTCTTCGCCCTCAAAAAGGCCGTCCCTGAAATGTAAAATTCGCCGAGCATTTTCGGCTATAGAGCGCTCATGGGTTACCAGGACAATGGTTATCCCCTCCTCTCGGTTCAACCCCCGAAAAATGGCCACAATCTCTTCGCTGGAGCGGGAATCCAGATTTCCGGTGGGCTCGTCGGCCAAAATGAGGGATGGGTTGTTGACCAGGGCCCGGGCGATAGCCACCCGCTGTTGCTCACCCCCGGAGATCTCACTGGGGCGATGCCGGGCGCGGTGGGCCACCCCCACCCTCTCCAGGGCCTCCAGGGCCCGCCGGCGACGCTGGACTCCACCTCCGTAAATAAGGGGCAACTCCACATTGCCCAGGGCCGAGGCCCAAGGCAACAGGTTGAAAGTTTGAAAAACAAAGCCGATCTTCTTGTTCCTGATTCCCGCCAGGTCATCGTCTTTTAGCCGCGTGATCTCCTGGCCCTCCAATTGGTAAGTACCCGAGGTGGGCTGGTCTAGACAACCCATGATGTTCATCAGGGTAGACTTACCCGAGCCGGAGGGCCCCATGATGGCCACCATTTCCCCCTTAGAAATGGTACAACTCACTCCTCTCAGGACAGGAACCTCGATGCTGCCCATTTTATACACCTTAACCACGTTGCTGAAAGTAATCATAACCTCGACCTATCGGGGCATGCCGGGCATAAAACTACCCCCACCCCCTAAGCCACCGCCAAAGCCTGCGCCAAAACCACCTTGTTGCGATTGATTGGAGGAGGTGGTGGCTGTTGGCACCAACACCGTCTCACCCTCCGTCAAGCCCGACGTTATCTCCACCGACTGGTTGTTGCTTAAGCCTGTAGCTACCACCCGGCTCTGGGTCTTCTCCCCCTCCACCACGGTCACAACCCGACTGGTCCCGCTGGACGCGACAGCACGCATGGGAACCATTAAAACGTTCTGTCTCTCCTCAATGATGATGTCAGCCAGAGCGGTGAGACCATCGGACAAGCGGACATCGCCGGGAAGGTTAACCTTGATAGTGATCCCGTAGCTCACTACCCCCGATTGTCTGACGGCCACCGGGGTGATAGTGGTTACCGTTCCCTCTAACGATCTATTCTGAAGCGCATCCAAAATTAAAGAAACTCTCTGACCAGTTTTGACCTTAGCCAGGTCTATCTCATCGATGGCCGCCTGTACCTCTACTGCCGTCGGATCTACTAACTGCACCACCACCGTGCTGGCTCCCACTCTATCCCCAGCATTAGCTCCCACCGAGGCCACCAGCCCCGAGAAAGGAGCCTTTAGGGTGGCCTGTTGCAAGCGCTCTATGGCCTGATCGAGGCTAGCCTGGGCGCTGAGAAGCTGAATTCGCTTTAGTTCCACATCCTGAGGATCGGGGCCAGCCTGCTTCTTCGCCAAGTCCTCCTCCGCCTTCCTCAGACTATCTTGGGCCTTGGCTACATCGTTCTGGGCTTTGGCCAAGGCATCGGCTGCTTTCTGGCGAGCCGTCTCTAGATTGGCCTTGGCCGTCAGTAGGTTGCTATATGCCTGATCCAGCTCATCTTTGCTGATCTTACCCTGCTGATATAGAACCAGCTTTGATCCGTAGTTAGCCTCATACCAGTTGACCTCGTACTCCCTGTCGCGGACGTCTTTATCCACGGTAGGGCTATTATGGGTGATGATGACATTGCGCCGAGCGCTCTCCAAGGCTACCTGAGCATTGCGCACCGCTGCCTCGGCGTCAGCGATATCGGAGGCTGTATACGGGTTTTGGGCTTTATCCAGGTTTATTTGGGCGGTGCTGACACTGGCTTTGGCCTGAGTCGCCGCCAGCTCTAGAGAAGATGTGTCCACTTGGGCCAAAATCTGCCCCTCTTTCACCGTATCCCCCACCTTTACACGGATGTCAGAAACCAGTCCACCCCCATCGAAAGTCAGCTTAGCTTGCCGCGGCATAGCGATACTTCCCGAGGCGCTCACCGTATTGGCCAGGGTACCCCGCTGCACCGTGGCCAATTGCCCGCTGGGGGTCGCCTCAGCACCAGACCGGGTGAGGCTGGTATACCCAAAGTAGCCCCCACCAGCCGCCCCCAGGCCCACTAACAAAAGAATAAGCCACTGCCCCAATTTCATAGCTTCCCCTTCTTGCTGGACTAAATTAATACCAAATTCATACTAATTAATAACGAAAAAACAACCAAAAGGTTAGGCTCCTTCCGTCTCTCTTTTTCTTACTTCACGCCCAATCATGCTCTTTTTAATGCAAGCACTAAAAAAGGGCCTCCTGCTTAAAAAGCAGGAGGCCCTTACCTCTCGTGATACCCTATAAAAAATCCCGTACTATATCGAACTGCGATGGCAGCAGTGAGAGCAGATAGGGCAAACGCTCCAAGAACCACGGAGCCAGCCGCGAGCCATCGATGAGCTTCTCCATTCTCAACGTGGGGTAGGTGGCCATGACTATGAGGATGGCCTCACAAATAATGCCTCCCTCTACCAACCCCAAGAAACCGCCACCCCAGCTGTCTAAAAAGCTCAAAAAGAGTACGTTAATTGTAGATCGGGCTATAGCGGCCAGAACATAGGCTATCACTAAGATCACCACAAAAATAAGAATAAAAGCAACCACAAACCAAATTCGGTCGGGAACCTTAGAGCCTGATATAACTTCAGCCACCCTCTCGTAATATTGCCCCGCCAAAAACACTCCAAATAACATACCACCTATGGTAATCACTCCCCGTACCAAGCCTATCCTAAATCCCATGAGGGTAAAGAAAGCCAAAGCGGCGATAATCCCATAATCTAGCCCGTTCATGGCTTAGACCAACTCCTTTCTTAGTTCTATGATCTGGTCGCGGATAAGGGCCGCCTTTTCAAACTCCAGCGACCGAGCCGCTGTCTTCATCTGCGCCTCTAGGTCCTTAATTAGACGCATAATATCGTCCCGAGGAAGCTCCGCTCCCACTCTATAGGCGGCGCGCGATTCGGCCACCGTCTTTACCCGGTCGGTAATGTCCTTGATGGCCTTTTTAATCCCTTGAGGGGTGATTCCATGAGCCTCGTTATAGTCGGATTGAATTTGGCGACGGCGGTAGGTTTCTTCGATGGCGCGACGCATGGATTCTGTCATGGTATCGGCGTACATGATTACATGGCCCTCCACATGGCGGGCGGCACGACCCATGGTCTGAATAAGAGAGCCCTCCGATCTCAGATAGCCCTCTTTATCGGCGTCCAAAATAGCCACCAGGCTCACCTCAGGCAGGTCCAGTCCCTCACGAAGGAGGTTGATCCCGACCACGACATCATAAACCCCTAGACGCAGGTCGCGCAATATCTCCACCCGCCCCAGGGTCTCGATCTCGGAGTGAAGGTAATGAGTCTTGACCCCCATCTCCCGAAGGTAGTCGGCCAAATCCTCGGCCATCCGCTTAGTTAGGGTGGTCACCAAACAACGCTCCCCCTTATCTACCCGGGTCTTGATTTGGTGGATCAGGTCATCAATCTGACCTTTGATGGGCTTGACCTCGATAGTAGGATCGAGCAGCCCAGTGGGTCGGATCACCTGCTCCACAATTTGCTCGCTGTGCTCGTATTCGTAGGGCCCAGGGGTGGCCGATACGAAGACGACCTGGTTGATATGGCCCTCGAACTCGGTGAAGGTGAGAGGACGATTATCCATGGCCGAGGGCAAGCGAAAGCCGTACTCCACCAATATCTCTTTGCGCGAGCGATCGCCGTGATACATCCCTCGCACCTGGGGCACGGCGATGTGGGACTCATCGATGAACAAAAGGAAATCCTCTGGAAAATAGTCCAAGAGCGTCCAAGGCCGGGAGCCGCAGGCCACAGCTAGGCCGTCCTTGGGCTGATGGCGGCGAGCCAGGTGGCAGGAGTAGTTCTCCACTCCAGCGCAGTAGCCCGCCTCCCGCAGCATTTCGATATCGTATTTGGTGCGGGCCTCCAGGCGTGCCGCCTCCAGAAGCTTCCCCTGCTCTTTAAGATAAGCCAGGCGTTGGCCCAGCTCGGCCTCGATATCGGCGATGGCGGCCATGAGGTTATCATAAGAAGTAACAAAGTGTTTAGCGGGATAAATATCCACCCGCTCTCGCTCCGCCAACACCTCCCCGGTCAGGGGGTCCACCTCCACGATGCGCTCCACCTCATCGCCCCAGAACTCGATGCGCACCGCCAGCTCCTCGTAGGCGGGCTGAATCTCCAGGGTATCCCCCCGAATGCGGAAGCGGCCCCTCGTGAAATCCACATCGTTGCGCTCGTACTGCATATCCACCAGACGGCGCAGGAGCTTCTCCCGACCCCGCTGTTCCCCCTTTTTGATGGTGACCATGAAACCGCTGTACTCCTCCGGAGAGCCCAAACCGTAGATGCAGGAAACGGAGGCCACGATGATGACGTCCCGATGCTCAAAGAGGGCCCGGGTGGCGGCGTGGCGCAGCTTATCGATCTCCTCGTTGATGTCGGATTCCTTCTCAATGTAGGTATCGGTGCGGGGGATATAGGCCTCGGGCTGGTAGTAATCGTAATAGGAGACGAAGTACTCCACGGCGTTGCTTGGGAAGAACTCCCTAAACTCCTGGTAGAGCTGGGCGGCCAAGGTCTTGTTGGGCGAAAGGATCAAAGTGGGACGCTGCACCCGCTGGATGACATTGGCCATGGTGAAAGTCTTCCCCGACCCCGTG
>JACQTR010000035.1 GCA_016210705.1 Chloroflexota bacterium
ATTTTATCTCGTTTTAGTTTTGCGGCGAGAAGGTTGGCGCCCGGCCTTGGAGCGTTTGGGGGTGATGGGGGCTATCTTTGCCCTTATCAACCTGCCTTTTATTTGGGCATCACCCCAAGCATGGGTGTCGGGAGTCTTGGCCCCCGTTCTCGATCCCATGTTCCCCTTAGGTGTAGGAATGGTGACCCTTTCCACATCAGGTCTTCTTCCCCCAGGCTCACCCTTCATTTACGGTGTGGTAGAGGGAGTGGTTTTAATAAGTGCCTTGGTTTGGTACTATCGTAGTTGTCCTCGTGTTCCCCATCTTGGCTTGCTTTTGGCGGTAGTTCCCTTGTTCTTCGCCTGGCGGAGCCTGCCTAGCTATTTCTATCTGGTGCCTTTATTGGTATTCGGCGCCATAGTGGTAGAAGAACACAAACAGCCCCGTTCGGTGACCTATCCCTCTCGGGTTGTCTCCCAGCCCGCACCCTCGGCGGTAGCTGTGAGGAGAAAAGTTAGGGATAGTTCTTCAGATTAGCTGGAATGGTTTGAATTGCGAAACGAGGAATAGAGATGGGGTGGTATAGCTAACCCACTCAGAAGGCCAAACTTATGATTCCTCTTAAACTTGTCCTGCGCAATTTCATGTGCTATGGTGACCCAGGGCCTTCCCTAGCGTTAGAGGGTATTCATCTCGCTTGTCTCTCCGGGAAAAACGGGGAAGGTAAGTCGGCTCTACTGGATGCCATGACCTGGGCCCTATGGGGCGAAGCTAGGGCCAAAAGCGATGATGACCTCATTCACTTCGGGCGGGGAGAAATGGAGGTGGAGATGGAGTTCGCGGTGGGCGCTGAGCGCTATCGGGTTCTGCGCAAGCACCTTAGGGGTAGCCTGAAACGTCCCGGCCGCACCCTCCTCGAACTGCAACAAGCGGTCGATAATTCCTACAAGTCCCTCACCGGCAACAACCTTCGCGAGACCCAGCAGAAGCTCATTGGCCTTCTACGGATGGATTACGATACCTTCATAAATAGCGCTTTTCTTCTTCAAGGTCGTGCCGATGCTTTTACCATCAAGAACCCTGCTGAGCGCAAAGAGGTGCTGGCCCGAATCCTGGGCCTCTCCGATTGGGATAGGCTGGAGGTTCAAGCTAAGGTTTTGGCTAAGGAAAAAGAGGATGAGGCACATAATCTAAGATTGGCGATGGAAGAAATAGAGGAGGAGCTGGGGCGAAGGGAGGGCTATGAGGCTCAGGTCAGCAGTCTAGAGGCCACCTTAAATGAATGGGAAGAGGCACTACGAGCTCAGGAGAACGCCATCGCGGCTCTTCGGGATAGAGAACGGGATTTAGAGCGCAAGGGCCAACAACTAAAAGAGATAGAGGCCAGGATAGCCCAGGCGGAAAGGGAGAAGGCCTATTGGCAGAGCCAGACCCAAGAATTAGGCCGCAAAATAGAGGAGGATGAGGCGCTCCTAGTCCAGCGCCCGTGGGTAGCAGCCGGCTATGAGGAATTTCTTACCTTGAGGAGGCGGGATGAGGAATTGAAAGCTGTCTTGGCCCAATCCCTAGAGCTGACCCAGCGCCTGAGGGAGGTGGAACGGCAGATTGATGAGGCCAGGGCGGAATTGACCGCTCAAGTGAGAGTACTTAAAACCTCTATTCAGGAGCTGGAGCGCCAAGCTGGTCGAGAAGCTAGCCTAGCTACGGAGCTGAAACGAGCCCAAACCCATAGCAACACTATGCCCTCTTTGGAGGAGGAGCACAAAAGAAATAAGGAGCGAGTCGAGGAACTCGCCAACCACACCCAATATTTGAGGTCCACTAACCTTCGGCTCAAAGAGGACATGCGGGAGTTAAAGGAAAAGGTTGACCTCTTGGCTGGAGCGGATCCCCGCTGCCCCCTTTGTCAAGGCGAACTAGGGATACCAGAACGGGAGCGGATTCGAGCCCGATACGAGGCCGAAGGCCGAACCAAGGCCCAGACCTATCGGGCTAATGAGACTCAGATTGCCGTTGAAGAGGGGAAGCGACGAGATTTAGAACGAGATCTGGCATTGGTAGAGGAGAAGCTTCATGGCTGCCGAGTGGCGCAAGATCGTATCCCTGCTTTGGAAAGGGATTTGACGGAAGCGCAAAAGGCTAGAGATGAGCTTTTAGAGGCTCGAGCTCGTCTTCAAGAGATAGAGGCGCGTCTGACCAGGGCGGACTATGCTCCAGCTCAGCAGGAAGAGGCCAGATCTCTAGCCCAGGGATTGCAGGCCCTGGGCTACGATAAACAAAAGCATGAGGTGGTAGAGCGGCGCCTGAGGGAGGTAGCCGAGTTTGAAGAAAAGAAGCGGCGCCTAGAGGAGGCGGATAGGCTTCTTCCTCAGAATCGAGCCTCTTGGGCTCAGGCCCAGGAGGCGGTTGCCCGTTGGCAGGCCACCATTGATGCTGATATCCAGGGGCTAAAAGAGATAGAGAAGGAGCTATTGGCTCTGCCTGGCCTCAGAGGCCAACGTGAGGGGGCGCAACGGTATTATGATGAGCTGTGGGCTAGCCGAGAGGCAGATAAGAAGAACCTCATGGCCTTCCAACTGAAATTAGAGGAATGTGCGTGTCTGGAAGTGGAAAGAGAGGGGAAGGCCGTGGCTTGGCATCGGGCCCAGGAGGATGCGGGCATTTATAGAGAACTGGAGGTGGCCTTTAGCCGGAAAGGAGTTCAGGCTCTTATCATTGAGGCGGCCTTACCTGAAATCGAGGCCGAGGCCAACCGCCTCCTGGCTAGGATGACGGATAACCGCATGGGCTTGAAAATGGAAAGTCAGCGACAAACTCAGAGGGGTGAGACCAGGGAAACTTTGGACATAAAGATTGGGGATGAGTGGGGCACGCGCCCCTACGAGTTGTACAGCGGGGGTGAGGCTTTTCGTATCAACTTTGCCCTGCGTATCGCCCTCTCCAAGCTTTTAGCCCGGCGGGCTGGAGCTCCCCTGCCTACTTTGATCATTGATGAGGGCTTCGGTACCCAAGACGGCATGGGTCGGGAAAAGCTGGTGGAGGCTATAAACGCCATTCATGATGAC
>JACQTR010000034.1 GCA_016210705.1 Chloroflexota bacterium
CTCCTCAAGAGGTCTATCATCGGCTCTTATCACAAAGTCTCCGTAAAACATCTGGACGCCTACCTGGACGAGCTTGAATGGCGGTTCAACAATCGCAATAATGAGTACCTGTTTCGGGATACGCTCCTTAAGTTAATCAAGTCTGAGAACCTTCCCTATCATGAGCTTACTTCTTGAGAGTTAATTGAGCATAGCCACCAGGCTTTTCAGTGGGATTATTAAGCCAAAACCGCATCACTTTTGCCCTCATATTCCTGGCTCTAAGGGTTATCTCTACTATGTAGCACTTTTGGGTTAGCGGGTTTCTGAACTCGAAAGATGAGTAGCGGGAATTGTCCCAACCAAAGAAAGCTGTATCGTCTTCAAAACGCATTCCAATATCAAGGCTGGCCTCCTGCCCGTTGGGACTGAGATCAATACAGTCAGCTTGCCATTTTTCGGCAGGTGAGTTAGCTTCCTCTAAATCAGCCCACCGACCCATCCATGAATCGGCTAGCCGTCCGCTCTCGGCTTCATACACATTGATTTCAGCAGTAAGTCGTTGTGCTTCCGAGGCTAACCCAGAGGGGTCATGGCATTTGTTAACCAACTTTATACGAGAAAAGTAACCCCTACACAGATTTCCAATGGGTTGATTATTTTTTAATCTCACTACAGGAACCTCAGTAGGGGATAGGCCCGCAAATCTTATAGCGGGTCCTGGTGCTAACCATAACCCTATTTCACGCCATAACGTCAGTACAACAAATATGGTAAAGGTAATAAGGGCGACAATTCTTAATTGAGACGGTTCCAGCCCAGCAACACTACCTCCCGCATAGTCGAAGGCGAAGGAGAAAGCAGCGACAAGAACAGTCATTGTCCTGCCCATTCCGAAAACCAGTGCACTAAACCGCATGCCCCTATATTATCACTTTTCAGGCTTGAGTCAAGTATATAACCCCCAATAGAAACAACCAATATACAAAAAAGTGGTTGTTTCATGTTACTGAAGGCCAGGAAACTTGCCCGGCAAGGGGTGAGTGTGCTACTTATCCTTGGTGGGCTGGTAGGAGTGGCAAGTTGCCGACCAGGGGGGCCACCGAAGGGGCAGCCTGAAGTCCCGGAAATGACCGTAATACCGGCGGTCAGCTTCGTGCAGGATATACAACCTATTTTTGGCTCTCGATGTGTTTTCTGTCATCAGACCGGTGCCAGCCAGGCAGGGTTAAACGTTGGACTGGGCTTAGCCTATAAAAGCCTGGTGAAGGTACCTAGCACTGAAAGCCGTCTCCTTCGGGTGGCCCCGGGCGACCCCGAAAATAGTTATTTGTTACACAAGCTACTGGGGACGCACCTTCAAGTTGGCGGGCAAGGAGAGCAGATGCCCCTTGGGGGTCCTCCTTTACCCAAAGATGATCTCGAAAAGATACAAAAATGGATCCAAGACGGAGCGCCGGAGAACTGAGGCAAAAGATGAGGCGTAGCGTGCTTATATATCGTGACGAAGGGCCAGAAAGCGGCTCCACCAAGCTCACTATCATTGCTCTCCATGGCTCTGGCGGTACATTTGAGCAGCTCCTTCCCCTAGCCCGCTCCCTGGGTGAAGGGGTGCGCATCTATTCTCCCGAAGCCCCCAGGCCTGTCTTTCCGCATTATGGCCAGAGAGAAGGACAGCTATGGTTTTTCGTGCAGGACGTGGGCGTACCTGAGGCCCCTTTGTTCGGCGATAGCCTATATCAAGTTGAGCAATTCCTTTGGGATGTGGCTGAGGAGGAAGATGCTAAGACTAACCCTCGCGGCCCGATATTTTTGCTAGGGTACGACCAGGGAGCCGTTCTGGCACTATCCTTGGGCTGCCTTTGGCCGGAATTACTGGGCGGCGTTATATCCTTACAGGGTTATCTACCGGAAGTTCCAGGCTGGGCATTACCAGATATAAGAATGAACGGCCTACCTATCCTCTTAGTGTACGACCCCGAACCCGGTGATCCCCCTGTGGATCTGGTTAAGAGGTCAGCCGCTGAGCTTACTGCTAGAGGAGCCCAAGTAACCGTGGAGGAGGTAGCTGGGGCAGGACGGCTCACCCCTTCAGTGAGTGGATTGCTCTCCACCTGGCTTTCCTGGGCCACAGTACATTGACTTTGGCACGTTTAGATGGTGGGGCTATTTTGCGAGGGAAAAACACGTAGTAGCACGCGTTAGACGTGGTGAATCAGGGTGTCGAAGGTTCGAATCCTGGCCTCTTCTTTGCGAGGGCGAATAGACACTATGAGGACATGGTGGGTGTCAAGTTAGGGGTCTCGCTGTCACCACCGCCCGCCAGACGCGAAGGTTTGAGCGCAGGAATCGCAGAAGCTGGCTCGTAGTTAGTCCAAGCGCGTCAGCCGCCTTGGCGTAGCTCCCCTCCACCGCTGCCAGGGCATCAAGCATTGTGGCGAGTCGAACGCTCGAAGCTGTTAGTATGATTGACTGAAGAACAAAAGAATCTGTGCCGCTATCTACCACCCATGGGGCAAGTACTGTCGCAAAGATGGGCCGGGAAAAGGCGTTATGGGCTGGTAGCTAAAGGTCCTTGGGAAGGTAGACCAGAATCTGGAATAGTTGGGGCCGCTCAGTTCCCGGCGCAAAGCTGATTCGACAAAAGAATAGCGTAGTTCCAGATCGGCGCGCCGGACAGGGTCCATCATTTGAGTTACTCCCCAGCCGCCTTTGTCTGCACCTAGCGTGAATCTCCTTTCCACCGGCAAACGCGCTGCCAGACGGTCGTTGATATCGCAATATCTCTTGAACCTGCCTATGCTGAACGATAGCTGTCCCGGGTCCATCCCTGAAAGCCGACGGTGCTCGAGGCCAAACAGGTAGGCATCGAGTTGGTTTGGGGCGACATTTGCACTTGGCTGAGGGGTGATGCCTGGGTAGAGCAACAACTAGCTTCTGTGCAATCCCAGGATGAGAACACAGCTAAACTCATGAGGCTCCAGCAGTTCAAAACATCGCAGGTACAGGCCAAGATCGGCAAGGTACAAGAGGGCTTTGAGGGTGGTATGTATACCTTGGATGAGGCCAAGAGACGGATTGCTCAATATCAGGTAACCATTGCCACAGCCGAAGAAGAGATTCAACGCCTCCAAGAGTCCGTGAGAGCCTGGAGTTCTGGTAGGGACATTCAGACTATGAGGGAGGAGTTGAAGGCGCTGCGGGATAGAAACCTCGATCACGCTACCTTCGAAGACAAGCTAGATATCATCTCCAAGCTGGGGATGAAAGTGTACCCCTCTGAGGATTTGAAATCGATGAAGGTCGCCTGCCAGCTAAACCTCGACCAGGTGCATTCAGACTCTGGAAGCAGTATAATAGACTCCAGTAAATAACAAGCCAACGGGGGCTGTGAGTCGACAACTGGGTGTCGAAAAGTTCGGTTTGGCTCCCCAGGCAGGATTCGAACCTACAACCTAGCGGTTAACAGCCGCCCGCTCTACCGTTGAGCTACTGGGGACTGAAGCTTCTACATTTGGATGAGCGAATTATCCCCAGCCAATGGCAAATACAAATCGCGTTTACTCATTCTCTAAAATGATAGCTTGCGTTGGACAAGCGTTTGCAGCCTCTTCAAGAGTAGTGTCATCGGCACCATGTGGGTTAAAAGGCACCGATTTGTTTTCCTCGTCCAATCTAAATACGGTCGGGGCAATAGCGACGCAGTTGGCTGCCCCAATACATAGCTCCCGATCTACTATAACTTTCAACTCAGCACCTCCTAGGTAAGAAGTTGAAACCTCGTAACTAATATATCATACATGCTTTTAGTTCACAACAAAGAACGGGGAGGAGATTAATTATAAATGGTCAGGTGCTTAAATATTGGGAGCCGGTGGGACAAAGGTACAATAAGCAACATTGTTGGCAAAGAGGCTTTCGTCGACAGGTATCTTTGCCGTGTCGAACCAAGAGAGCGTGGTATTCGTTGAAGAGAGTCGGATCGTGAGGAAGGTGTTCCATCAAGAAGGCTTGATAGCTGGCATAGTTTTCTTCATTCGGCTTCAATCCCAGACGCTGCAAGATGCGCCGCGTGTAGGCATCGATTACAAAAATGGGTTTGTGAGCGGCATAGAGGATAATAGAGTCGGCCGTCTCAGCACCAATGCCGTGGATAGAAAGGAGCTTCTGACGAAGGCTAGTTTGTTCTAGGGAAAGGAGGCTATCTAAATCGCCTCCGTAGTTTGCTTCTAACCAGTCCACAAATGCCTTGAGCTTTATCGCCTTGGCGTTATAGTAGCCTGATGGATATATTAACTGTGCCAACTCAGGTGACGGAAGATGACGCAAAGTAGCAGAGGTGAGAGCCACTTGAGCTTTGAGATTGACGATTGCCTTCTCCACATTGCTCCACGCCGCTGATTGAGTAAGGATAGCGCCGACTATGACCTCGAAAGGGGTTTCTGCTGGCCACCAATGCTGGGGGCCGTAGTGCTCTTCCAGGAGGTGGTAGATTTCTTTCAGCCTACGGTCGAGGGCAGGAGATGTCAATTTCTTTTTAATTAGACACTAGGGCTGCCCCAGCGGCGAAGGCATCCTGGCAGGCGGTGGGATGTTCCCAAACCTCACCCTTTTTACCAATGCCACCAAAGAGCCGATGCTCGTAGCTGATATCGAGGGTAGCAAACCAGGCCTTTATTACGGGGATTGCAGCATCGAAAATAGTGGGACGTCGGCTGTGGGCCACGGAAAGGAAAAGCCCCCTACGCTGGGTCTCATTTTTAGCTACCGGCTGTTGGAGTAGGTATTTAGTTACCCAAAGGCCCTGGCACCTATCGATAATTATTTTGGTTTGAGCAGGCACTGAAAGGAAAAAGACGGGAGCTGCTAAGATAAGCCGGTCAAGGGTTTGAAGTTTAGCATATATGTCGGTCATAGCATCGCGAAGGACACAGATTCCAGTAGTCAGGCACTTATCACAATCTAGGCAAGGCTGCATCTTTAAAGAGGCCAACACCAGTTTTTCCACCTGGCCACCGGCCTCCTTGGCGCCGGCCAAAGCTTGATCCAGCAGGACCTCACTATTTCCTTGACGGCGGGGGCTACCCAAAATCCCCAAAACTCTTAGCGCCATGATAGTATTGTACTCCTCAAAGGCAGATATCTACCATCTTGTCTAGTTGAATCTGGATTAGGCTTACCCGGCAGCGACAGGCATACGCCTCTATTCCTTTTTCTATTGCCTGGCGCAGGGTGCGCCCGAATTCGGGGTCGGCCCTGTCATTGGGGGCAAAGGCAATGGCATCCTCCCGTTGGATAATAAAGAGGACAGCGGCACGGTGACCTAATTCCTTGGCCTGGATAAGGCTGCGGAGATGACGGGTCCCCCGAGAGGTGGGGGCATCGGGGAACAGGGCTAAACCATCCTGAACTAGGGTAATAGATTTAGCCTCGATGAAACACTGGTTTTCAGCGTTGGCAACCATAAGGTCGAGACGGCTATTCCCCATCATTACCTCCCTAGTCACCGTGGGATAGCCATGGAATGGGATTAGAGCATCCTGAATTAACGCTTGGAAAACCAGCTTCGATGGGATGCGGGCATCCACAGAAACTAAAGTATTTCCCAAAGCTGCCAATATGAAATCGTAGCCCGTCCGTCGATGATCTTTTTCTTTCGTCACCAACCAGATAGGTCGTTCCGGGGTTAATATCTCTCCTAATCGCCCAGAGTTAGGGAGATGGGCCTTTTCTTGTTGGCTCCCTATGTCCACCAAGACCAAGAAACGGTTTAGTCGTTTTACGAAGGTTGCTTCCTTTAAGTTGTCCTCTAACTTGAGCGTGGGCAAATGGTTAGGGGTCTTTGTGCCCAGCGACATAGGCCTCATCCAATAGCTCCGTGAGGTGGACCACTTGTAATTTCATTGGATATCGCCGAGCTCCCAGTTCCAATTGTAACAGGCAACCCGGATTGGCGGTAACCACCGCTTCGGCTGCGGTGGCCGCGATGTTGGTCATTTTGCGCTCCAGGATGCGAGTTGATCTCTCCCAGTGGGTTAATCCGTAAGCTCCCGCACCACCGCAGCACCAATTAGCCTCCGCCATCTCCACTAACTCCAGGTCAGGGATCGCTCTCAATAGGTCTCTTGGTTGTTGGCTCACCCCTTGGGCATGGACCAGGTGGCAAGGATCGTGGTAAGTCACCCGACGTTGGATTTTGCCAAAGTTCTCGTTCAAGGGAATCTGCATCAAGAACTGGCTAACATCCATCACCTTGCAGCTATGAACCATAGCCCTTTTCCCCCAGAGGGGGTCACTCGCCAAAAGTTGGCCGTACTCTTTGGCCATAGCCCCACAGGCGGCGCAGTCGGTAACTATTACTTCTACCCCCGCTTTTTCAAAGGCGGCAATGTTTTGCTGAGCCAGCTTGATCAAGGTTTCGTTGTCCCCTTGGCTATGGTGAGGAGCTCCACAACACTTTTGCTCCCGAGGAGTCACAACCTCGCATCCGTTCTCGGCAAGCACCCTTACGGTGGCCCTACTGGCTCGACCAAAAAATAGACTCATAAAGCATCCCAAGAGGAAACCCACTCTGTACCTTTTTTCACCTCTGGGTGGGGTTATCTCGGGCAGCGTTGGGCGCAAAGGTGGCTCAGATAACGACGGTAGCAACGCATCCCATCTATCCCAGGGGCCAGGTAGAAGTTGGAGAAATCTCAGACGACGCATCAAGGCTTGAAGCCCTGAATTCTGATAAATACGCAGAGGCCAAAGGGAAAATTCCATACGTTGTAGATGAGGTAGCAGCTCTTTTAGAAACAAGGAATTGGCAAAAGATAAACCTTTTGACGCTTGACCCCTAGTGGCCACCACTTGTTCCCCCACCTTTACCCCGGAGGGGCACACGGTTTGGCAAGCTCGGCAGTCCAGACAGTGGTAGAGGTGTTCCCAAAGACCATTGGATGGGGATAGTTCTCCACGCTGCAGTGCCTGAATCAAAGCTAGACGGCCTCGAGGGGACTGAGTCTCCACCCCGCTGTCCCAATAAGTGGGACATACCGCCAAACAAAGGCCGCAGCGGTTACAGTAGGCTAGTTGTTGTTCCAACTCCATAACATGAAACTTTCTTCGTCAAAAAGGCCGGCTCTAAACCGGCCTCACCTAGATTTGAAATATCAGGGTAAACCTCTCTGCGTTAGCTTATCTCACCCCTGGGATTACGGTGAGGATCTTTTTTACTTGTTCTGGATAAGTGGCAATAAACCGAAGTTCATCGTCGAGCAGAGGTACTTGGGTATGAGCATTGGCGTACTGCACTAACTCCAGTATTTCTTGGGCCTTATTATCATCGGGGAAAGTGATGCCCAGTCTAGAGTAAATGTATTTGAATCCGGCCATTCCTCCGTATTCGCCAGTAGTTATGATTCTGACCGCCCCCTCTAAAGGCCTCTCCTCACTCAATCTGCCCAAAAGGGTGAAATCGTAAAGCTCGTAGTTTCGGGGGTCTTTTATAATGCCATCAACATGAATGCCCGACTCATGGGTAAATGCATTAGCGCCAACACCTACCTGATTTATGGCTATAGGTACATCAAAAGCATAGGCCACATAATTTGCCAGCTTCCAGGCTACCGTTAGGTTTATGGGATCGCCAACTTCATAATCTTTCAAGCCCTCAGCAAACTCTAAGGCCAACAAGCAACTAAGGAGATCAGCCTGTCCGGCTCTCTCTCCTATGCCGTTTACTGTAGTATTGATGTAAACATCCACTCCACCATCAACCGCCCCCTTAGCTCCGGCTAAGGAATTGGCCACTGACATCCCTAAGTCATCGTGACAATGCAACTCTATGGGCAGCTTCACTGCTTCGGCCAACTCTTTCACCCGTTCGTATATAGTGAAAGGACTGTCGCAGCCTACGGTATCACAATACCTTATTCGGTGAGCCCCAGCATCCCGAGCGGCTTGAGCAAACTCCCTAAGATAGCCGGGATCGGTACGAGAGGCGTCCTCGGCATTCACTCCTATGGTTCTTATGCCGCCTTTCTTGGCACAGGCTACTGCATCTACCATCTCCTGGATAACTTGACCACGATCCAGCCTACCCCGAAACTTGTAGGTAATCATCTGGTCCGAGGTAGAAATAGAGAGGTTTAGATCTTTCAGCCCGGTAGGTAGTGAGGCCTCGACATCGGCGACAATGGCTCGACACCAGCCGGCGAGGACCAATGAGCCCATGGCTCCCAATTCCTGGAGCTCAAGATTAGCTTTGATATAGTTATATTCATGTCGAACAAAGGGGAAACCCATCTCGGACTGGTGGATCCCTATCTGGGCCAAATACATATTAATCATGGTCTTTTGAAGTTTGGCCAGACTAATACGAGCTGTTTGAGCCCCATCCCGGTTGGTGACATCTATAAAGTGGATTTTGGGCACAGGTATTCTCCTTGTCTTAAACCTTTGGACCTAACCTACCATCCCTAAAATATAAGGAATATTAGCATACCACATATGTGAGTGCAACATCTCTGACAGAAGACCAAGAACGGGACTGGTTTTGGCGGACCCGACCGGATTCGAACCGGCGATCTCGGCCTTGACAGGGCCGCATGTTAGGCCGCTACACCACGGGTCCGCGTTTATCGCCTCGATAGCTACGGAGGAGCATCAATAAGCCCACCAGGCTCTTGGCATCGCTGATAACCCCGGAGTCAATAAGCTCCAGGATCTGGGCCAAGGGTACACGCACCAACTCAAAACTTTCGTCTTCATCAGGCTCCAGAGGTTCAAATTGAAGATCGGTGGCCAAGTAGAGATGCAAGAACTCCGTACAAAAGCCGGGGCTAGTGTAGAAGCCACCCAACCTCCTCACCTGACTCGCCCTATATCCTGTCTCTTCCTGCAACTCACGTCTAACCCCATCTTCAGGACTTTCGGCAGGCTCGAGGCCTCCCGCCGGTATCTCCAAAAGTACTTGTTCCGCAGGCTTACGGAACTGACGAACCAAAAGCACATTGCCATTGTCGTCTATGGCGACCACTGCCACCACATCCCCATGCTCCACGATCTCGCGTTGGATTTTTGCGCCGTTGGTCAACTCCACAGTATCTAGGCGTAGGCTCACCACACGTCCATTGTAAATCCGCTGGCTGGCAACCGTTGTCTCTAGCAATTCTAACACGTTTCCATCGGCTAAGGGAAATTGAGTCCCTTTACCAGGGCTATCTCATCACAATTAGGGAATTTGGCGCAACGGTAGCATTCCCCCCAAACTTTACGCGGCAACTCCATGACATCCACCCGCTTAAAGCCCATTTTCTCAAAAAAGACTGGCTTGTAGGTCAAAGCAAAAACGGTCTCAATACCCAAGGCCTCAGCTTCCTCCAGACAGGCCTTGGTTAGCAACGCACCTATCCCTTGCTCCTGTTTCTCCTTAGTCACCGCTAAGGATTTGACCTCGGCTAAATCGGCCCAACTAACATGAAGGGCGACACAAGCAGCCACCTGATCCCCATCACGGGCCACATAATAATCCCTAACGTTTTCGTATATTTCGCTCAAAGGACGAGGCAACATCTCACCTTTATCGGCAAAATAGTTAATCAATTTATGAATTTGGGGCACATCGCCAATCTTGGCCTTTTCTATTTTCAACCTCGTTTTTCCTCTTAACCAAGTTTTTCTAACAAGGTACTATAGAAATGATAAAGAGGTTTTAGCCTCAAAAACCTAGTCACATGGACGCTGCGTTTAACTATAATTTGATCCCCATCAGATAAAGGTAAGTCTTCTTGGCCATCGATGCTGAGAATAGCTGGATGGTCAGCTTCCACCGTCAGCCCCACGACGGCTGTAGGGGGCAACGCTATGGCAGTATTCGCACATAGGTGGGCAGCAACAGGTTTTAGAAGAAGGTCTTGTGAACCAGGATAAAGGATAGGCCCTCCCGCTGCTAAAGAATAGCCGGTGCTACCCGTAGCCGTGGCCACTATTACCCCATCAGCCTTGTAAGTGGTCAAAGGCTTCCCGTCCACTGTTACCCTCACGTAAATCATGCGCGATGCCGATCCCCGGGCCATCACTACATCGTTCAAAGCATGAAAGGTAGACCCTGACCCTTTGCCAGTAGCCAGAAGTTCTGCTTGGAGCATAGTCCGCTCCTCTAACCGCCCATCCCCACTCATAAAGGAAGGCAATTGGTCCAAGGCCTCCTGGGGGGTCAGTTCGGTGATAAAACCCAACCGACCCACATTTATCCCCAAAATAGGCACCGGCCACGGGATCGCTATTCGCGCTGCCCGCAATATTGTTCCATCGCCGCCTACACTGCAAATAAGGTCGGTGCCGGCCACCTCAGCCTTTGCCTTTGCCTCGTCCCAAGCCGAACAAAGCCAAACAAAGGATTCCATAGCCCTCATCTTATCGGCCAGCTCTTGAGCCAAGGGGCCAGCCACTGGATTTTTGGGGTGATAAAGGATACCCACACGCTTCATTTGTTATCCTAGAAGCCACAAAACAACAAATAAACCGCCGCAGTAAATTTTAGGCGGTAAATAGCAAAAAAAAACACCTAATTAAGAATAGCCCTCCACCCCCATCAAAGTCAAGGGTTGACGTGGTACAGTAGAAGAAGGTATTATCCTGCCAACAAAGCCAATTGCCAACCAGCCAGGTGTTTTCTTACTGATAGATGAGCACGCTAAAATATATTATCCTTTCCATGCGTCCTAAGCAGTGGACAAAAAACCTGATAATATTTATGGCCTTTGCTTTTTCCGCCGGTCAGTTTTGGAAGCCTCAAGATTTAGCGCAAGCCGCCGATAAGCTGGCCCCTTTAATCCTTGCCTTTGTTATTTTCTGCCTTCTGTCGGGAAGCGTGTATCTCACCAACGACCTATTTGATCTGGAGAAAGATCGGCTGCATCCTCAGAAGCGCTATCGTCCCCTTCCCTCAGAACGGCTAAAGAAATCCCAAGCGATTGGTGCCCTAATATTTTTATTGGTCATAAGTTTTGTCCTTAGCTTTAGCATCTCTTCTACTTTTGCTCTGGTGGGGGCTATCTACTATGGCACCATGTTGATTTATTCCCTTTGGCTGAAACACTTTGTTATTATCGATGTCTTTACCATTGCCAGTGGCTTTATTCTGAGGGCGGTAGCTGGAGCCGTAGCCATCGATGTACCAGTTTCCCCCTGGTTGTATCTGTGCACCATATTGGGATCCCTCTTCCTTGGCTTCAATAAACGACGCCACGAGCTAGTATTATTGAACGATAACGCCCAAAATCATCGCCGTAGTCTGGAGCACTACACTCCTCAACTATTGGATGAACTCATCGCTGTTGTCACTCCCTCTACTGTAATTGCTTACAGCTTGTACACCTTTAGCGCTGAAAACCTGCCCCAGAATCGTGCCATGATGCTAACCATACCTTTTGTACTTTACGGCGTATTTCGCTATCTTTATCTAGTTCACGTCAAAAATGAGGGGGGTAGCCCCGAGGAAGTGCTATTAAAAGATTCTCCTCTCCTTATAAACATCGGGCTATGGCTCATAACCGCTATGACTATCTTGATAATGTACCGTTAGGTAATATACTCAGTTAACTAAGTCCCAAAATTTATTGGGGAAAGGCTAGAAGGAAATGTTAGAAGAACGGCTATTCCCTGACCTAACTATTAGAAACCTGGAGACCCAGCTCATAGGCCAAAGAGTTATCTATTACCCCGTCGTCTCCTCCACTATGGAGGTAGCCACTGAGGTGGGAAGGTTGGGGGCTGAGGAAGGAACCATCGTAATTGCTGGCGAGCAAACGGCGGGAAGGGGACGCTTAGGACGAACTTGGTTTTCTACCTCGGATTCCATAGCCTTGTCCATCATCCTTCGTCCTACTTTAAGTCAATTGCCTCGCCTGAACATGGTAACATCTTTAGCCATCGCCCAAGCCATAGAAAAAACAACCGGTTTGGCCACAACCCTTAAATGGCCCAACGACATCCTCATCAAAGGCAAAAAGGTAGGGGGCATACTTAGCGAGGGTTACTTACGCGGTAGTGAGGTCGATTTTGCTGTAGTTGGCATCGGATTAAATGTAAACCTCGACCCCGTAGAGATACCCGAGATCGCGGATATAGCAACCAGTTTATCTGCACAGTTGGGACATCCCATCTTACGGTCGACGATTCTAAAAAGCCTCCTAAAAGAGATGGAAGTCTTGTATCTGGCCTTGCAAAGAGGCGAGCCCGTCCATCAGCAGTGGCGCCAACGTCTACAAACCTTAGACCAACGGGTGAGGGTAACTATGGGCGATAAGGTGGTTGAGGGTTGCGCCGAAGATGTGGACCCTGATGGTTGCCTCCACGTTAGGGACGATGATGGTCACCTAACTATAGTTGCCGCCGGAGACCTGACCGCCCCTGTGGGCATTTGCTGACCATTTAGCTGGGCAAATCCCTCCCCAAAAAATCCCTACTTGATCTTTAGCCTTAAGCCATGACCTAAGAAGCGGCCTCTTTGCCAGTAATCTTTTCCACGATAGCAGAAATAATATCGATGGGCAATGGAAATACCACAGTATTGGTCTTCTCGGTAGCTATCTCGGTCAGGGTTTGGAGATAGCGCAGTTGAAGGGTGCCGGGACTGCCACTGATAATCCTACCGGCATCGGCCAGCCTTTCCGATGCCTGAAACTCCCCTTCGGCGTGGATGATCTTGGCCCGGCGCTCCCGCTCCGCCTCGGCCTGGCGGGCCATGGCCCGCTGCATGGTCTGGGGAAGCTCCACATCCTTGATCTCCACCACACTCACCTTCACCCCCCAAGGCTCCGTCTGCTCATCGATGATGTGTTGTAATTTCTGATTGAGCTGCTCCCGCTGAGAGAGGAGCTCGTCCAGCTCCGATTGGCCCAGGACGCTGCGCAAGGTGGTTTGGGAGATTTGGGAAGTGGCCTGCATATAGTCTAAGGCTTTAACCACCGCGTCCTGAGGATTTACTACCCGAAAATACACCACGGCATTTACCTTCACCGTTACGTTATCCCTAGTTATGGCCTCTTGGGTAGGCACATTCATGGTCACAATCCGCAGGTCCACCTTTTGCATGCGCTCCACGATGGGGATGAGCAGGAACAGGCCGGGGCCACGCGCCCCTACCAAACGCCCCAGACGAAATATGACCCCCCGCTCGTACTCCTGCACCACCCGAATGGCCGCCGAGGCCAGGATTATCAGAAAAACGGCAACGATGCCCAGGATTGGCAGCAAAAACATTAGCTTTTCTCCTTTCTAACTTTGGTTACCCATAGTTTGAGACCTTCTATTTTGGCGATAATTACCTCCTCTCCTGCGTCCACCAAGCCATCGCTTACTTGAGCCTGCCACCGTTCGCCGTTAATAAATATTATACCCTCTGGATTGAGGGGAGTTCTAGCTACTGCCACCTGCCCCACCAAACCCTCGATGCCAGTAGTGGCACGGTGGCGATGAGCCCTTACCACAGCATTAATCACGAATATGAAGTAGGCGCTAATGCTGATAACCACGGCGGCGATGAGGCGTCTATCGATCTCAAAAGCGGGCCCCTGGCTTCGAAGCAAAAACAAGGAGCCTAGAACCAGAGCTGCCACCCCTCCTACCGTCAAAGCGCCATGGCTGGTGACCCAAACCTCGGCCAAAAAGAGCAAAAAGCCTAGCCCTATGAGGAAGACGCCTGCCCAGTTTACAGGCAACGTGCCCAAGGCATAAAGAGCCATAAGTAGAGAGATGCCTCCTACTACTCCAGGCAAGATAGCTCCCGGATTAGCTAGCTCAAAGAAAAGCCCCACCATAGCCAAGGTTAGCAAGATATAGGCTATGTTGGGATCGCTGATAATCAGAAGAAACCGCTCGACTAACCCCATGCTGACACGCGATATAAGTGCCCCACGGGTATGTAAAGTAGTTTGGCCTTCCAGAAGGTTCACCGACCTTCCATCCAGCTGGGCCACTAGGGAAGGGAGGTCAGGAGCAATAAGATCAATTACCTTTAAGTCCAAGGCCTCTTGTTCTGTAGCCGATATGCTTGCCCGCACTGCTTGCTCCGCCCACACGGTGTTACGCCCTCGCTGAGCAGCCAAGCTTTTGATGTAGGCTGCGGCGTCATTGACCACCTTCTCCTCTACAGGGCTTAGCGTTCCTTGTGGGCTAATACCTACAGGATGGGCGGCACCGATGGCAGTATTGGGGGCCATGGCGGCCACATGAGCGGCGAGGGTAATGAAGGTCCCCGCCGAGGCGGCTCGAGCCCCTGCCGGCGAAACATAAACCACCACCGGTATGCGGGCATTAACAATGCGTTGCACGATGTCCCTCATGGCCGAATCCAGCCCGCCCGGGGTATCCAATTGGATGATAACCAGTTCAGCGCCTCCTTTCTCTGCCGAGCCAATACCACGCTCCACGTAACCCGCCACCACCGGGTTGATTGTCCCATCAACCTTCAAAACGACAATGGTAGGATTCGTCGTTTGGGCATTGACTTGCGCAAAAGAAAGGAAGGCCAGCGCCAGAAGGAAGATGGCTGAAAACTTTATCTTTTGCATGCTCATCGTTAATTATAGCGCAATGTCTGCGCTTTTCCAAGGCAAGCTCGCTTTATTGAAGAGGTAAACTATTTAATGTAGAATAACTATCATATTACCTCCGCTGTTACGGGAGACCAGAAATGAAAATACCCCTCTGTCGGGGCAGTAAAGATCTCTTACCTGAGGAGATGGCCAAATTCCGCCGTATCGAGGCAGTTTTTAGAACTATCTGCCTTAGCAGTGGCTATGATGAAATTAGGACCCCCACCCTGGAATATCTACATCTTTTTACAGCGGCAGGCACCCTTACCCCTAATATGCTAAACCGGGTTTACTCCTTCCTAGATTGGGATGGATGGAGTGGGGAGCGGGTGGTGCTGAGGCCCGAGGGGACGATACCGGCCGCCCGTCTATATGTAGATAATTTCCAAAACCAGGGGATAATGAAGTTCTTTTATGTGGAGAATACCTTTATCTTCGAAGCCACTGGACAAGAAGATCGGGAGCGCTGGCAGTGTGGAGCCGAGCTCCTAGGAAGTAATTGGCCCGAGGCAGATGGTGAGCTCATTCTCCTTGCTCTTGACGTTCTGGAACAATTGGGTATTGGCCCTAAAGAGATTAAACTGTCCCATGCCGGCATAGTACGGGCCCTTTTGGAAGCGGCGGGATTCAAGGCCGAAGAGCAGGTTAAGGCTTGGGACGAAATCCTAGATGGGAACCTAAAAGTTTTGAATAAAATTCAAAGCCAAATTTCACCTCTACTCCAGCTAAAAGGCACTACTCCTGCATTTGTTGATAATCTCAAAGCTCTTTTAACTAAAGCAGCGCCCAATACAGAGCCCGATCTGGATCATCTGGCTACCATTGCCAATCTCCTAACGAAAAGAGAGTGCCCTTATGAGATCACCGTTGCCCCAGATAGGGGCTTTGAGTACTATACTGGGGTCATTTTTTCCCTCTTTGTGGGAGGTCAGAGAGTGGGAGGTGGTGGCAGATACGACAATTTGATACCCCTCATCGGCGGTGGGAACATCCCCGCCTCTGGTTTTGCCCTCTATATGGATCATCTGACAGAATTATTGCCAACTGAAGGTTGGTCTTCACCCTTTCGGCAAAGGGTTTTGCTTAAAGGAAGTCCCGGAGTAGGATTACAGCTTAGCTTTCAATTGGCCTCTCAACTGCGTCAAGCTGGCTATCTGGCTCAGTTAGACCTCGGCTATGTATCGCCTCCTCCTCATCGCTGGCTAGTAACCGTCGAGGCGAGGGATGGCACAGCATACTTTCGTCTGGCCGACGCCCTTAGCGACCAGGCGTTCCAAGCTACTGATAGCGCCGAGGTATTGAGAATCCTGGAGGGCTCCTCATAATGTTGAAATTGGCGTTGCCCAAAGGACGCCTACAATCGGCTACCGCTGCCTGGTTGGCCTGCCTCGGAATGGAACTAGGAGAATACAATGAAAATTCCCGCTCCTACCGCCCCCAGGTGAACCACCCTTACCTACAAGTCAAGGTATTTCAAGAAAGGGATATACCCATTCAGTTAGCGGTAGGCAACTACGACCTAGGGATTTGTGGGCTGGAATGGGTGGAAGAGCTGTTATCTAAGTATCCTAATAGCCCTTTGGTGAAGCTTCGCGAGTTGGATTATGGCCAACATCATCTTTACGCTGCCACCAGCGAGTGGGGTCCACCTCTAGACAAAATCAGGGAGCGGGGGGTCCGCATCGTCAGCGAATACGCTAATTTGGCTGAGGCCTGGGCCTTGAGCCAACGTCTTCCACGATTCCAGATCTATCCGGTTTGGGGAGCCGCCGAGGTTTACCCTCCAGAGAACGCCGATGTTGCCATTATGGCTGCTACCTCTGAAGAGCAGCTAAAGACTCAGGGCCTTTTACCCCTGACCCATATACTCAATGCAAAGGCCACCCTCGTTGCCAACAAAAGCAGTATGGAAAGTAAAAATCTGGGGCGTTTACTCGCCCCTTTTAACCAAGGCCCTCGGCTACAGGTTGAAGAGACCCCTCTTTCAATACCCCCTCCGGAACCCCTAGAGGTGGAGGATGACGAGTTAGTACGCTTAGCCCTGCCCAACGGCCACCAACAAGGCCCAACCGCCCAATTTCTAAGCCACATAGGCCTAGAAATCAAGGGCTATGCCGAGCATCACCCTAGGCCAACGCCCCCAGGTCTGAAGATCAAGGTTATTCGTCCTCAAGACATGCCTTTACAAGTAGCTAATGGCCACTTCGATCTAGCTATCACTGGCCAAGATTGGCTTTGGGATTATCTTTGCTGTTTTCCTTCCAGCCCAGTGAGAGATGTTTTGACCCTAGGATTTGGCAAGGTAAGAGTGGTGGCAGTGGTAGTGGAGGATCTCCCTGTCAAGACAGGGGACGACATCAGAGCTTTAATACAAAGGGGGGAAATATCCCACCTTAGGGTAGCATCAGAATACGTACACATAGCTGACAAGTACGCCCGGGATAATCATTTGGCACCTTATAAGCTAATACCTACTTGGGGAGCCAGCGAGGCCTTCTTGCCTGAGGACGCCGACCTTCTCATCGAGAACACCCAAACTGGAGCTACCTTGGCCCAACACCGGCTCAAGATCGTTGATATCTTGTTGGAATCGTCAGCCTGCGTTATCGTCAATACTAACCCACCCAGCCGTGAAAGAGAGGCCAAGATCGACCAGCTTGTGGAGCAAATGGAGAAGGCTATCAAATCTTTTGGAGCGCACTAAGACCGTCAATGAGCAGATACAATAAATAGTCAGAAAATAGGCAGACTGCCAAAGAATACTATGTTGAAGATAATACAAAACATCGAAGAGGCCAAAGCTACTCTTCTCAAGCGTCTCACCCCGGGACAGGAGAGAATACCATTGGCGTTGCGAGACAAAATAAAGGAGGTTTTCGGCGCTGACCTTAGCCCGGAGGAGGTAGTTAGAAAGATAATCAACGAGGTTCAGTCGCGAGGTGATGAGGCTATTCGGGACTACAGTAAAGCTTTGGATGGCATCGCCCTCCAGCAGTTGGAGGTTCCCCCTGATGCTATGATTGAAGCCTACCGCCGCGTAGATAACGAAGTACTTTCTGCCCTAGAGCTGGCGGCGGAACGTATCCGCGCTTTCCACCTTCGCCAGAAGTATGAGCCTTGGATGGATTTTACCGAGGGCGGATTGGGCCAGATAGTCCAGCCTTTGGAGAAGGTGGGGATTTACGCTCCTGGTGGCACTGCCTGCTATCCCTCCACTGTCCTAATGACCGCCATACCGGCTCGGGTGGCAGGGGTGAAAGAGATAATATTGTCTACGCCCCCGCAACCAGGAGGAACAGTAAACCCTCTAATGCTAGCGGCAGCTTATATCGCCCAGGTGGATAGGGTTTTTGTGATAGGAGGGGCTCAGGCCGTCGCCGCTATGGCCTTTGGCACATCATCAGTGCCTAAGGTGGATAAGATCTGCGGACC
>JACQTR010000038.1 GCA_016210705.1 Chloroflexota bacterium
AAAACAAAGGCAGCCAAAAAGATGGCCCAGCGATCAAGCGTCTGGTCGATAAGGGAATATCCTTTCGGCTCCGATTTGAGAACTGAGTAACGCTGGCTGTAAAGCTATCTCTCCGACTTGACAGCATTACCCAGGGTGCCGATGCCCTCCGCCTCTATCTCCACCACATCGCCGTCTTTGAGTTCGGCTGGTCTACCCGACGTGCCCGTAAAAACGAGATCGCCTGGTTCTAGGGTGACCACCTGGCTTACGAAACTAACGATAGTAGGAATATCAAAAAGAAGCTCCGAAGTATTGCAGTGCTGCACAACAGTGCCATTTATCTTAGCCCATATGTCTAAGTTGGAACCGTTTACGCCGGTAGCAATATAAGGCCCCACCGGAGAAAAGGTATCCGAAGACTTAGCCCGCCACCACTGCATATCGTCCCGCTGCCATTCACGGGCGCTCACATCATTGCCACAGGTATAGCCTAAGACATAACCTAAAGCATCCCCTTTTGACACCTTGCGGCATCGCCGACCGATGACCACCACCAGTTCGGCCTCTTCCTCCACTCGTCTAGCGTCTTTAGGTAAGACTATAACATCACCAGACCCAATAACCGAGCTGGGGACTTTGTAAAAAATCTCCGGATGCTTTGGGCTCTCCAAATCTCCCAGGTGGCTTTTATAATTCAGGCCTGTCGCCAGGATTTTGGTAGGAGCACACGGGGCTAAAAGCTTTACTTGAGATAATGGGTACTGGTGATCTGTAATCTCATAGGCTTCGAATGGCGTAGTAGTTATTTGTCTTATCAAATCGCCTTCAACGATACCGTAGGCCACACCAAGCTGAGTTTGATACCTGACAAATCTCATTGAATCTCCTTTAGTCCGTCCTTAATCTAGGCAAAGTGCTCATCTTCCATCAAAGGCCTTGACCCCACTTTCATAAACCCGCGTAACCTCAGTTAGTGCCTCAAGTCCCCTACCTTCTGCAGAAAGGACATCAGCTTGGACTAGACCACCGACTATAGCCGGATCGGCTCCATCGGGCAGATTGGTAGTTATGAGACCAGCTAGAAGGCGCCGTTCATCGGCGCGACTTAGCGAAAGATAGGGAAGGGAATCGTACCATAAAAGCCGCTCCTCGAACCCAGCAAATGGCTTCCGCTGCTGAACCATGCCCGCCAATTGAGTGCCCAAATCGCTTGCCCGATTCAGTGCCGCCGCAAGATTGAAGCGAGTGGCTGGAAGAGGCTCAAGGGCACGCATATGCATAGTCTGAAAAAAGTGATACACTGGCCGGAGACCCGAGATCAGGCCATTGCCACTCCCTCCAGCAACCGCTATACCCAAGGCCGGCAAACCTCGCAGGGGGGCCGAACGAGCATAGATACGAAACATCTTTAAGATGAAGTACTTTACCATCCCACTTGTGTCCCACCAATAGACCGGAGTGCCCAGCACCAAAGCGCCGCACTCCAAGACCTTAGCACTTAAGTACTCGAAAGCGTCGTCGTCGTAGGTACATTTTAAGTTATTATGGCAGACCCAGGGCAAACAGTCTTTGCAAGCGTCTACCACGTAATCGGCCATTTGTATTAATTCTGTTGCAGCCCCGGCACGAGCAGCACTCTCAAGGGCCGCCGACACCAGTCGGTTCGTTCTCCCTTCACGATTTGGGCTTCCTACTAGCCCCAATATGGTCTCGCTTCCCATTAATCTTTCCCTCCTACTGGATCCCTAGTTCAATTTTTGAGCCTAGCTCCAAGCCCTCGAAAAAAAACGGGCCTAAAAGAGGCTTCCCATAGCCTACAGAAGTTGAGTCTATCAGAGCCTTACTTATAAAACAAGGCGTTGGTAAAAATCACTATCCTGATTAAGCCTACTCCTCTATTGTGTTTACGAAACCAAAAATGTAGACTGCATAGGGTTAATTTTGGGTTGGCTACATTGCCTCCCTCCCAGGAGGAAAATTTATGAGCCAAAATGTTACGCAAAAAATAATAGCCGATCATCTTTCAGATGGCAAAATGGAGCCTGGGGATGAGATTTCGTTAAAGGTAGACCAGGTGCTTCTGCAAGACGCTACTGGGACTATGGCTTGTATGCAGTTAGAGCAGCTAGGGACAAAACGCCTTCAAATCCCCTTCGGCATAGTTTATGTAGATCATAATATTTTGGCTTTAGATTTTAAGAATCCAGATGATCACATCTTTTTAAGAACGTTTTGTGCTAAATACGGCATACACTATTCCCGGCCTGGGAATGGCATTTGCCATTATCTTCACCTGGAGCGCTTCTCGCGCCCGGGACAGGTGCTCATCGGTGCTGATAGCCACACCACCATGGCTGGCGCCCTGAGTATGCTAGCGATGGGTGCTGGCGGGTTAGATGTGGCCGTGGTTATGGCAGGACATTCCTTTGTATTAACTATGCCTAAAGTGGTGGGAGTGAGGCTAATAGGAAAGCTCCAACCCTGGGTAGAGGCTAAAGACGTCATCCTAGAACTGCTCCAACGAAGAGGGGTACGAGGGGGTTTGGGACGCATTTTTGAGTTTTATGGAGAGGGCGTGGCCACTTTGAATGCCACTCAACGGGGCACCATCTGCAATATGATCGCCGAGCTAGGAGCAACTACTGGAATTTTTCCTTCCGATGATAGAACTAGGGAATGGCTCGTTTATCAAAATCGTGGTGAGCAATTTCTATCACTTGAAGCCGACCCTGATGCAGAATACGATGAAGAAGAGGTCATCGATCTTGGCGAGCTGGAGCCTTTGATCGCCAAACCTCATAGCCCTGGAAATGTGGTTGCGGTGCGAGAAGTGGCCGGAACTCCCGTGCGTCAGGTGTGTGTGGGCAGCTCGGTGAATTCGGGCTACGAAGATTTGGCCATAGTGGGCGAGGCCCTCAAGGGGAAAGGTGTTCATTCCGATGTCTCGCTTACCGTGACCCCAGGCTCGCGTCAGATTTTGGACACCATAGTTAAGACCGGCGCTTACGATGCTTTGTTGGAGGCAGGAGCTCGAATGCTGGAACCGGCTTGTGGGCCCTGCGTGGGCATGGGGCAAGCACCCCCATCAGGAGCAGCATCCGTGCGCACTATGAACCGCAACTTTCCAGGCCGAAGCGGCACCGCCGATGATCAGGTATATTTATGCAGCCCATCAACAGCCGCAGCCACAGCTTTGAAAGGGGTTATCACAGACCCCAGGGATTTAGGCCCTATGCCAACCCTTCCCCCTCCTCCAACAAACCCCAGCATAGACGACAGGCAAATCCTAGTGCCACCGCCACCAGAAATAGCCCATTCGGTTGAGGTGATACGTGGGCCCAATATCAGGCCTCCCCTGTCACAGTCTCCCTTACCGCAATCACTACTAGGTAAAGTGCTGCTAATTTTGGGCGACGATATTAGTACTGGCGACCTAGCCCCGGATGGAGCTATCGTCATGGCTTTTCGTTCCAACGTGGAGGCTATCGCTGAGTTTACCCTACAAAGGATAGACGTAAATTTCCCTTCTCGTGCTAAAGAATGGGGTGGAGGGTTTATTGTGGCCGGTCAAAACTATGGCCAGGGCTCTTCCCGCGAACACGCCGCTCTAGGCCCCAAAGCATTAGGAGTGCAAGCCATTATTGCCAAATCCTACGCACGGATTCACCGGCGGAATCTTATCTCCCAAGGCGTTCCTCCTCTCACTTTCGCCCACGAGGAGGACTGGAGGCTGGCACAGATAGGTGATAACTGGGAGATTCCCAACATTAGACAAGCGTTGGAACAAGGGCTCGCAGAGATCAAAGCCCACAGCCGCAATACCGGTAAGGAAATCCTCTTCCTAGCCAATTTTACCCCTCGGGAGGCGGAGGTGCTCTTAGCAGGTGGCCTTATCGCTTGCTTAAAAGGAGGCGGCCAGCCCTTGACCGCTGGACACGTACAAAGTGGTGCTGAGGATCAGGGGTCTTTAATAACCAACCCTACACCTCAAGAACAAATACGCTGAGAGGTAACTTCCAGATGAAAGAGTTGAAGAACGCCGCAAAAATCATAGGAATAGCGCTGGTCACGGCAGCAGTAGTCCAAGAGTTAAAGAAACCAGCGGAGCAGCGGGCTTGGCGAGGTCACCTTACATTTAGCATCCCATACGACTTTACCAGCCCTAGCCTCCAACGATTGAAAGAAGCCTATTGGAACGCTCAGGATGACCGAATTATTACCGAAAGGGTATTTGGAGTAGGCTGGGCCATTAATGTCCATGCCTTGCTACGTAAGCTAGGCTGGTTACCCCAAGTACCAAGGTCTACAACAGAGGAATGAAAATAAACTAATCCTCGCTGCTTAGGATATGTGAAAAGTGGTGCTTAAGACCGGGGATCCTTAATAACCAATCCCATACCTCAAGGACGACGTAACATTTCATCTAATGAAAGAGCTCAAAATCATAGAATAGAAGCGGCTGTAAAACGAGCAAGAACTACGTTAACTTTTAACAAACATACATTTATGTTCTTCGCTAAGCCTCGCGAGTTGTCCACTAAGGCGGCGTGCGGCTTTGCGAAAGTAACGCCGAATGCACTCTTTCAGCTACGCCCTCAATCGTCGCGATTCCGTAGTCTTGGCTGGGCTGAGCATTACTCAGGACGGCAATCGTGAAGTAGTGGCGGTCATCTGGGCTGACCACGAAGCCAACGCTGTTTACCCGCCAGCCCGTTTCTGCAGGATACCAACCGTTCTTCAGGCCCACGAGCTCCCCAGCGCTCCCTTCCTCCTGCGCGCCTGCTGACACTCCCCAGCGTTGGCTTGGTGTGACCCTCTGTAGGAGAGTCAGGAACAAGGCCCGGTGCTCGTTGTTTAGTAGGTCGCCAAACGCGGCCCGAGCAAGGAGGATAGCAAGGCTGTTGGCTGAAGCCCTACTCGTGCCCCAAAACGGCCCCTCGTAAGGACTGAAACCAGTTGCACCGATACTGGCAAGATACTGTGCGAGTCCCCGGCCACCCCTTAGCTGGTCCCATAGCTTGGTTGCCGAGTCGTTGTCGCTGAGCGTGATCATTGGCCAGAGAAGGGAAAGCTCGAACCGGTCTACGTAGCGATTCTCACGCTGTGCGGCGTCAAGAATAGCCAGCATAACGAGCACTTTTACGACGCTGGCCAGTTCGAGTTGAGCATCACCGTTTTGGGAGTAAATAGCAGCATCGCTCGGCAACACGACCGCGGCGCTCCATGGCTGCAATCGACTGTCTATGAACTGTGCTGCCTCACTAGATAGAGAGGCAAGGGGCCTCTGTTCGGGACGAAAATATCCGCTGAGTGGGGCAGAAATGGTCGCAGCTGAACCAGTATCGCCGGTAACAATCATCGCTGTCGGCGCTGGCGTAGCCGTCGCAGTAGGAACGGGTGTCGGCACCCGTCCGAGGCCAACCGCAAGCTCGTAATTAAGGTCATTGCCGGCCAAGGTGATGACAGTTATCATGTAGTCTTGAGTTGTAGCTAAGACAGCGGACCAGGCGGTAGCATAGCTACTACGACTGACGAGCTGAGTGGAGTCCTCTAGCCCCTGAATCGAAAGAATCGCGTTGCTGAATTGACTTCTTACGCTGACGCTCATTTCCTGGCCGGCCTCGCCACGTAATAGATAAGTGGCGAGCTCGCCCGGCTTCAGAGTTCCTCGCTGCACTGCCGTCTTACCCACTTCGACGGCCAGGCGTCTGGCCTCATAAGAGAACTGGCCGGGCGGTGTGGAAGGAACATCGGCCGCCTCTTCGCTCTCGAGGATAAGCTGCCCGTCCTGAAGCGCATAAGTCCGGGTCACTTCCCTCGTAAGGACCACGAACGGATCACGCGGTCCTCTGACCCTCATCGCTACCGTGATTTTGCGGTTGTCGATCCGAATGGCGCGGACAGCGACGCGGTCTCCCAGAAGAGCCGACGCGACTGGCATCGGGTTCCCTTCCCGTCCTTGTTAAGAACAGCTACTAGGTAAATAAATGTCCCGCTGCCTCCTGGAGAGCTAATTAGCACTACAGCGGAATCGAGCGAGTTGCCGACATCGATATTTCCGAAGCCGGCGATGTCCGCTAACTTAATTTTCAGTTTCGTCGCAGCTCCAGGCACGATCTCTTCCTCATACACTCCGTCCTTGAGAGGAGCCTGCTTGGAACGGGGAAACTCTGATGGGTATGTCGCGTTTCTAAGTTGCGACCAACTGAGCTAGGCTTTGGGAGTGCCGTTGGCGCGGAGAACTACAAGCAGGGAGACAGCCAGGACTACAGCCGCAACAACGCTAGAAGCGGCGACCAGCTTTCGGTTTGACAAAAACGCTGATGACTTTCGCAAGGCCTATGAAGTATGCTCAGATGGGTAAGTGTACTCGTGCACCCCGAGGAACTAGAAGCTCTTGACCGATGCGAATGAAATTGGGGTCGGAGATCTCGTTCAGCTCGGCGATTTCAGCAATCGTAGTATTCCAGCTTCTTGCCAGAGAGGTGAGGTTGTCCCCGGGCTGAACTATGTATTTATGGGGCCGTGGGGGATTGGCGGCTAACGCCTCCCAAACGTCGCATTTGGTCACGCCAAACCGCCACACAGAGACAGCTTCCATATCGTTAACGTAGGCCTGATCCACAAACTCCTGCCATGATTCCGTATTAATCGTGCTCCCTTGCCCCAAAGGCTGCATCGGCAAACCAAATTGGGCCAACCTCGGAATTGTGGCTTCCAAAAGAAAGCGCGGTGTCACGCCTTCTGGCCCAGGGACTTGGTTTTCAAGGGCAAATTTCTCTAAGTTGGCTCCTGTATTGAAGGTATCCCAGTAAAGTTGGGGCGCTAGCTCATTGCTGAATGAAGCAAATTCGGCAACGGGAACCCGTTTAATAATCCATGGTCTTGGATCCAAAGAGATGGATATCCAGGCAAGCGGTTGAAGACGGCGCAACTCATCGCCGAAGACCAACGCATCCTGAGGCGTACCTTTCCAGAACCCTGCATGAGGTTCCAGGTCAATCGTCATGCTCCGTGCTCCTGACGCCAGCACCGCGCCACACATCTGCGCCTCACGTTTAGGATCGATGCCCTTGATCACGCACCAGGCATGAAATGGTACACCGGCCTCCTCAAAATATGAGGCCAATCGTTCCACTTGCTTAGTGCCACTTACAGCTTGGGACGACTTATCGTAAGTCGCCATCCAATCCGTACCATCGTGGGTCTTTACAACTATGCCAAGACCGTGTGGGCTCAAAATCTCACTGATGTGTCCCGGGGAACCATCACTCTTAAATTGCCAAACCCATGCCAGATGGCGCACTCCTTGCTGCCGTGGCGTAGATGGCTCCGATTGGCCAAAGGCTCGCACCCAAGCTGGCCTCAGTATGCCTCCTCGAGCGAGGACTGTGGCAGTGACACTTCCCGCTATTACTTTGAGAAACCGGCGTCTCGTAATCGTCTTGTCACTCACGAACGTTCTTTTAGTTAGAGGCAGAACCTGGAGCTACTGCTATACTGCAGTGCTCTTGATTTTACCACATTCTTGCAATAGCTGTAACATGTACGAACTTCCTACTATTCTAGGAGGTGAGCTTCGTGTGAGATTAAAGAAAGAACACGGACGACCAAATGATAGTCTCCGAAACGGTACAATTGTCAATGACAGGCCACTCCCAGGTACATTTTATAGCATAACTCACCTCTAACTATTTGGGGTTTGTTTAATCACTATTGCTAAGCCAACTTTCACGATTGTTTCACATTTCGAACTCGTGATTTCACACGCCTTTCATAATACGCGCTGTACCATCAGACATCAGAATAAAGGAGGCAGAAAAATGGAAATGATTCAGATTAAGAAGTGTGATGTGTCCGTCTGCGTCTATAACAAGCAGAACATGTGCCATACTTTCGGCATAACTGTGGGGTCGCATGCTGAGTGCAACACCTACAACCATGGAAGCCAGAGCGGTGGATTCGATGGAGTAACTGGCGGTGTTGGCGCTTGCCTTGCAGCGGACTGTAAGTTCAATGACCAGCTTGAGTGCAGAGCACCAGCCATTAGCGTGGAGGGCCACAGCGTGCATGCTGACTGCGCGACTTTTGAACGCAGAAAGTGAAAAGTGAAGACCTTTAGCAGAAAGTCAGGTCATTCATCACCACGAGACGAACCGAGCGCGAGCGCCGGACAGCGGAGCTCATGACCGCGCTATATTGCGGTCAACATCATGGCGAGGGCTTGTGCCCTAAATGCTCGTACAAAGGCATGCGCCCGTCGGTAAGACGGCAGCCATGAATTAAAAAGAGCCACCACGTCCGAAGGAGACAAATCGAATGGTGAAGATCAAAAGGGCGTACGAAGGAAAGGCAGCTAACGACGGCAAGAGAATATACGTAGACAGGCTGTGGGCACGCGGTTTGACACGAGAAGAAGCGGCCATTGATGAATGGCTAAAAGACTTGGCGCCAAGTAACGAACTGCGAAAATGGTTCGGCCATGAGCCCGACAGGTTCCAGGAGTTTCGCCAAAGATATATCAAAGAGCTGTCCGAC
>JACQTR010000040.1 GCA_016210705.1 Chloroflexota bacterium
GTATAAGACGGCATATATTTGGTTAAATGTTTGCACAAATTGCGTATCTTTTCACAACATTAATTTTTTTCGCCTGTTTTGGCATAGGTAGGCAATAAACAATATGACAACCCTGTAATGAATTTCGATGGTAGGTAGTGGTTCTATGCCTGGTAAAGGACTTCATTGTCGCAGTTTCGGCTACTGACGACGGAAAAAACTACAGTCAGCCTAGTTCGTTAATTCTTTATCGTGGCGGTCCTTGTTGATGGCCTGGTAAGAGGCTGCTATAATTGTGAAAGATGAGCGGGAGTAACTCAGCGGCTAGAGTCCCTGCCTTCCAAGCAGGTGGTCGAGGGTTCGAATCCCTTCTCCCGCTCCACAGCCCTAAATAGACACTGTAACTGGACATTTGGGCCTCTTGAGAGAACGGAGCCAGTTGCCAGCCTACTCTCGTACGATAGGCAGCAACTAGCATTGCATACCTAGTCTTCGTTAGCTTGAATGCTGCACTGGCAGTTCGTGGGCACGAGAGCAAGCCCAAGGTGGTAGCTGTCGCAGCGGCCTTCCGTGCTAGATTTGACATGAATGCTAGAAGACAGTAGTCTAGCAAAAGCCTGTGCGAAGTAGCGCTTCCTTATATAGAAAGAGGTAGATATTCATGAAGAAACGGCTGGTGCTGATTCAACCTAAGCCAGAAGATAAGCGTCTCATCACCGAGTCAACCGGCCGTCTCTATCCCTTGGGCCTCCTCATTATCGATGCCCTTACGCCAAAGGAGGAATGGGATGTCCAGATCATAGACGAAGGAAAAGAGCGCTTAAACATAGATGCGCTATCCGTGGAGACACTTTCCCTCGCGGGCATCAATAGTTGGACCAACCAAGCAGCACGTGCCTACCAGATCGCCAGTGCTCTCCGCCAGCGAGGGGTTCCAGTTATTCTTGGTGGTCCTCATCCCAGCGTGCTGTCCAGTGAAGCCCTTCAGTACGCGGATAGCGTCTGCGTGGGCGAGGCGGAAGGCGTATGGTCTACCATCCTCGACGACGTTACGAAGGGGACGCTAAAGCCACTATATCATGGTGGTAACCCCTCCTTGGATAACGTCCCTATCCTTCGCAGCTCTTTTCGAGACAAGTATGGCTTGGGTTCCATCCAGACAGCGCGCGGCTGTCCGTACGACTGCGCTTTCTGTTCTGTCACCTCCCTTAACGGTGGTACCATCCGCTATCGACCGATTCCCGATGTGGTGGAAGAGTTCCGGAACATCAAGCAAAAGGCCGTTTTCGTAGTAGACGATAACTTCATCGGCTCAGGCAGGGCGGGACGGGAGCGAGCACTGGAGCTTTGTAAGGCCCTGGCGGTACTGCGCAAGCAGGGCGTTCGCAAGTACTGGGGCACGCAGGCGACTCAAAACCTAGGTCAGGATAATGAGGTTCTGGAATGGATGTACAAGGCTGGCTGCCGCCTTGTCCTCTTTGGCCTGGAGTCCACCAACAGCCAGGTGATCAAAGACATGCATAAGGGCATTAACACCCTGGGCAACTACAAGGCTCATATCCAGAATACCCAGCGACACGGTATCGCGGTCATTGCTTCCTTCATCTTCGGCAGCGACGAGGATCCCCCCACGGTATTTGAAGATACTGTGCGGTTTATCAAGGAAGCGAGGGTCGCCACCCAAAACCTTAATATCGCTTGTCCGCTGCCCGGTACTCGCTTATTCGAAGAAGTGGCTCGGGCTGGTCGCTTACGTTACACTAACTTTCCCATTGACTGGGAGAAATACAACCTTAATCAGCTTGTTTTTGATCCAAAGAACTTTTCGCCCCTGGAACTCTATCGGAGGCGGAAATGGGCCGAGGGTCAGTTGAGTGGGAAAATCACTCTGTTCCGACGCACTCTCCGTACCCTCTGGGACACGCGGTCCCTGTCCGCTGCCGTCATAGCTTTGGGCTGGAACCTACAAAGTGGGTCTCGGGCCAAGGACTACCAGTACCAGATCGAGCTGCTAGAGAAGGAGATGGTGGCGGAGCTGATGGCAACAGATACTACGCCCTTGCCTATCAAGGGTTTTTCGGAATAGCTGATACCTCTGCCAAGCCTTTCTTTGGATTGATCGGGCTTGCATATTTGTCGTCGCCATGTTACTATCAGCTAGGTGATTGTTTAATTCTAGCCCATGGATTGCTTCCAGCGTCCTGCAGCTCAGTGACCAGACTTTCGCCAAATATTAGCGAAAGGAGGTTACTGATGAGTTACGAAGACAGGACTCTTACTTGCCAGGATTGCGGCCAGCCCTTCACTTTTAGCGCCGAAGATCAGGCATTCCACGCCCAGAAGGGCTACACTAACGAGCCCAAGCGTTGTACGTCTTGCCGTGAGTCGCGTCGCCAAAACACTGGTGGTGGCTCGTATTCGCGCCGGGAGATGTACCCTGTGACCTGTGCCCGGTGCGGCAAGCAGACTGAGGTTCCGTTCCAACCCCGTGGGGACCGCCCGGTCTACTGTAGGGATTGCTA
>JACQTR010000049.1 GCA_016210705.1 Chloroflexota bacterium
GAGACCTATCTGAAATGGGTGGTCGACAATGCCAGTACAAATGCGACACCTAATGAATCTGCAACTTCGGTGCCTACCCCCACTCAAAGCGCCGTGCGACCGTCCATGCCAGTGGCTACTCCGACATTGAGCACAAGCGGCAGTGACCTTCTCACAAAAGGAAAACTTATCTTTGAAAAGACGGCAGGAGGAGTGGGATGCGCGCACTGTCACGGGCTAGATGGAAAAGGAAGGGGGCCTGCTGGGATACAGGCAGCTAACATTCGTAGCAAGAATGAGGGCGACATCCGAGCTGCTATTCAAGGTGGTGTTCCGATGATGAGTTTCATCAAGTTAAGCGACGATGAGATCACGGCGGTGGCAGCTTACCTGCAACACCTGGCTACCCAGCCCGAGAGGACGAGGTAATGATCACGGGCTGCCTGTTCCGGCAAGTCACTGTGGAGTTCTCCGCCTTGCTAAGGACCCTTGAGGCGACTACAAAGCTGACCCCCAGTTGGTTGGTGGTGGCCAGCTTTATGGTGAGCACACCGTCCGATGAAACGAAATACGTCGACTGTGGTCGTGGGTGAGAGGTTCACCTTCCTAGTTCAATAGTGTTTCGAGCCTTCCTATAACAAGGAAAGGAGTCAGAATTACAATGGCTAGTATGTCAATATCAAGGTTAGCTTTTGGTGTCCTTGTGGTGTTGATACTGTTGCCCTTCTTAATACCAGTCATCGTTGTATTAGGCATGTTTGGAGGCTTTATTGTCGTACCTGTCATTGCAATCGGCTTGATTGGTTTGATTATTGCTGGGCCGGTGTTTGTTGTTGCCGCAGTCGTTCAGAGAGTTCGTATGCCGTTGCAAAGGAGATTGGTACACACCAAAGTTGCTGAGGAAGCGATAATAGCGCGCATAGTCCAGATGAATGGTTTGTGCGCTCGTAAGATCAGCTACAAGCCTGGCGACGAGTTCGTTTTCCAGACAGAGAAGAAGGTGTTTCCATCTCTGTGTGGCCCAGCATACCACGGAGTCTTGCCGTTTGTGTCGAAATTCCGTACGAGCCAAAGCGACTCTACATGTAAAATCCAATGTCCTTTATCTGGCAGCGTAATTACTTTTCAACTTCAAAAGAAGGTCACTTAAACCCAGCCAAGTTGGCATTCTATGTAGTCGATAATGCAAGACAAAACGTGAAGACGTTTTAGACTTGTTTTTCAATTTCTACAAAGTTTCTAGACTGACAACCTTTGGCAAGACTCCCCTAGATTGGCTTCTGGTGAGACGGTGATGTCGCCGGGCATGGCGAAGAAACTTCTGCATGAGTTTGCACAGCTCAAGGAAGAGCAACGTCGGCAGCAGGACGAGGGCGGATTGACGGACAGGGAGCGCCATGTGCTGGAACAGGTGGCCAGGGGTTCTACCAATAAAGAGATCGCTGCCACCCTCTTTATCTCTGAGAATACGGTCAACTACCACATGAAGAACATCGTCAGCAAGCTGCATGTAAGGAATCGGGCCGAGGTTGTCGGCTGGGCTCTTGAACACGGATATACCTCAAGGCGGCCGCCAGGCCCAAGGTCATCCTAGCCATGCCAACTCCCACCTACTGAAACTGGTAGGCTCCCAGTCCAGGAGCCTACCTCTTTTTGTGGGACTGAAACTACTACTTCCAGTGTCCAGTCTGCCACGATCTTCTGGCATAGTGGTCTTAAAGGCCCCAGAGAGTGACCGCAGCCCAATTGAGAAGTAGCTTGATGTGTACTAAACGTGTTGTTCTCCTGAGTAATCATTCCCTCCTGGCCGCTGGTGTGCAGCGACTTCTACAGGGTGTGGACAGCTTGGAGCTATCTATCGTAGCAGCCAAGGACCCCGAGGCTATCCTCAAGCTCCGTCGACTGACCCCCGAGGTGATTGTACTGGACTCCAGTGATCCCTCTCTGGGAGAGGGGGTAATACCCCGGATGCTAGAGGAAAACCCCCATGCACGCGTGGTTGCCCTGAACCTCAATCGGTCTGACATTGAGGTGTACAGGGTACGGCATGTGCTTCACACCGACCTTAACGGGCTTCTGGAAGCGATTCGCGGCAAGGCCGTTCATGACAACGAAAAAGCAATGGCAGGGACGGACGACCCAACAGATGGACGGGATGGCGGTGAGAAGAGGAGAACCTGAATTTCCATTGGCGCAGACAAAAGCAATAGATATAAGGTCAATCATTAGATTAGAAAGGAGAAAAAGCATGTGGCAACGCATCACCAAACAGCCTCTCTTATGGAGTAGCGCTCTCATAGCGCTCCTTGCCCTGCTGGCAGCGGCATGTGGCAGCGGCGTTTCCCAGAAGGACTATGACGCCGCCAAGGCGCAACTCCAGGCCAAAGAGCAAGAGGTAGCGAAGCTGGAAGGCCAAGTCAAAGGGCAAGCACCCACTAACGTCGTGCAGGCGGGCCAGCTTCAGCCTGCCCCAGCGGGTGCACAGCCCACGGGCTGGGACACGCCTGAGTCCATCAGGGGAGGTCTGAAGCTCGTCGCTACCTACGACTCTACCGGGCCTGACGCCTGGGACGTGAAGACCCACCCCACGGTATACTTCGCCACCGAAGGTGGGACTGGCAAAGATGGGCAAACGCTGTTCGCAGGCCTGCAAATTATCGATGCGTACAGCAAGGCCGTGATCACATCCGCAAGCTACAAACTGGGTGACCACAAAGTCTCCCCACACACCGTGGGCGTGTCGCCTGATGGGAAGTGGGCTTATCTCTGGGGCGGGCGCACGGTGGACGGGAAGAGCGAGGATATCACCCTTATTATCAACGCCCGAACCTTGAAGATCGACAAAATCTTGAAGCAGGAGAGCATGTTCCAGGGATCCTTGCGCGTCCAGAGGCTACATCACGTGATATCCTTCGTGGACCCCAAGGGCCAGGACCGCGTTGTGCTGGAGTACGGGTTCGGCTCTAACGGAGGCCCGCACTTCATCATCGACCCCAAAGACAACAACAGGGTGGTGAAAGCGATCACCGTCGAAGACACGGGGTATTGGATGGGTCACCCGTTCCTGACGGTGGACCCGGCCCGCAAGTTCCTGTACGTGGGCCTCAAGATGGCGGCGTGGGCTGACAAATTGGAAGGCGTTGGTGGGCTAGCGAAGATCAACCTGGAGACGCGCGCGGTGACCGTCATCCCCGCCATCGGGATGCATCTCATCGGCCAGGCCCATACCGCGGACGGCAAGTTCCTGTACGTGAACGACGCCGAAGAGAGCATGACCATCAAGATCGACACCGCCACGAACCAGGTCGTCGGTAGGACAAGCGCCGGCGTCGCCGGACCGTACGGCCTCGCCATGAACTGGGACGAGAGCGAGCTTTTCGCCGTGGGAAAGGGCGAGGGGAGCCACAACACCGGCTCGGTCCTCGGGGTCATCGACCTGAAGGACTACCGGACGAAGCGCGGCATCATCAACCCGATCCCCCTTGGCGGCGTGGGCAAGGTGGCGAGTATCGACCCTGCGATCCTGCACCCGGACCAGGCCGTGAATGAGCTCTGGGTGAGCAATATGGCCGGCAATGAGACCATCGTCCTGGACCTCGCCACGCGAACGGTGAAGGCGTACATTCCCACCCCCGGCGGCGGGAACACCCACTCGGGCGCCTTCGTGAAATACGCGGCGGACTGGGCCGGCACTGTCCTGGCC